>JBFYTX010000121.1:0-7407 GCA_041300345.1 Dehalococcoidales bacterium
CGATAAAGGGGGCCAGGGGGGCCATGAGTTTGACCAATGTCACCAGGCAGTGGTAAAGGGCATTATAGGCAGAGAGCTTATCGGCGTCATTCTCGCTCTTCCAGAAGCGGCGGCGCGAACGGCGGACGTACCAGTTGGACAGGCCGTCCACGAACGACTCTATTTTACGGCCGGCCTCGGTGGATTATAATCAGCCAGCGATGTATCGACGTCAAGGATGAGCTGATTAAGCTCGGAGAGGAGCCAGCGGTCAAGCTCGGCCTCGGGCTTTGGGAAAGGCCCGGCTGCGGGCTGATATTTATCGATGACGGCGTAGGTGACGAAAAAGGAGTAGACGTTCCAAAGGGTAGAGAGCAGGCTCCGCGACACCTCGTCCACCTGCCGGGGGTCGAACTGGCGGGGATTGCCGGGGGCGGAGCCGGTATAGAGATACCAGCGCAAAGCATCGGCGCCGTATTTCTTGATCACCTCGCCGGGGTTGATGACATTGCCCTTGCGCTTGCTCATCTTCTCGCCCTTAGCGTCGAGAATATGGCCGAGGCAAATGACGTTCTTGAAACAGGGGCGGTCGAAGAGGAGGGTGGAGATAGCGTGCAGGCTGTAAAACCACCCACGGGTCTGGTCGACGGCCTCGCAGATGAAGTCGGCCGGGAAGCGCCCGTCCTCGAGCAGGGTCTGGTTCTCGAAGGGATAATGGACCTGGGCGACGGGCATGGCGCCGGAATCGAACCAGCAGTCGATAACCTCCGGGACGCGCCGCATCGAACCGCCGCATTTAGAGCAGGCGAAGGTGATCTCATCGACAAAAGGCCGGTGAAGGTCCAGGGTCTCTTTCAGTCCGGCCAGGCCCGTCTTGCCCTTGAGCTCGGCGAGGCCGCCGATGCACTCGAAGGCGCCGCACTTCTCGCAGCGCCAGACGGGCAAAGGCGTACCCCAGTAACGCTCACGCGAAAAAGCCCAGTCGATATTATTCTGTAGCCAGTCGCCGAAACGGCCGTACTTGATATGCTCCGGGTACCAGTTTATCGTCTCGTTGCCGGAGATAAGGCGTTCTTTGACGGCGGTGGTACGGATATACCAGGTGGTCTTGGCATAGTAAAGCAACGGGGTCTCGCAACGCCAGCAGAAGGGATAGGTGTGGCGTATTATCCCGTGGCGCAGAAGCAGGCCGCGCGACTGTAAATCTTCAAGAATAAGGGGGTCGGCGTCCTTAACGAACTTGCCGGCGAAAGTATAAAAGCCGGTCATTTTACCCTGCAAATCGACCGGCTGGACGAAATCCAGTTCCCATTCTCTGCCGGCGTCAAAATCCACCTCGCCGAAGGCTGGGGCGATATGGACGACGCCGGTGCCATCCTCGAGGGTAACGAACTCGCCGCAGATAACGCGGTAGGTCAGGTGCTTCTCCGGCTTCCGTATGGTTAAAGCGCCGTCAGGCGTGAAGGTCCGCCGCTCCGCGTTGAAATCGCCGGGATTGAAGAGCGGCTCATACTTTAGGCCGGATAAAGCCTTGCCGGTAATCTTCCCTGCCTCCCGATACCCTTCCAGCTTGAGGCTTTCCACCAACCCCGCCGCCATGACCAGATAGTCGCTATCTCCCTTGAGAATGGAGTATTCAGCGTCCGGCGCGACGGCCAGGGCGGTATTACCGGGGAGAGTCCAGGGGGTGGTCGTCCAGGCCAGCAGGTAGACCGGCATATCGTCCGGGAGTTTAGCCAACGATCTATCAGTGACCTTGAACTTTATGTAAACGGACGGGTCTTCCGTGTCCTCTTTATAGCCCTGGGCAACCTCATGGGAACTCAGCGAGGTGCCGCAGCGAGGGCAGTGCGGGGTAACGCGGTAGCCCTGGTAAACCAGGCCCTTGTCCCACATCTGCTTGATGGCCCACCAGCAGGACTCGATGTACTCCGGACTCAGGGTGATGTAGGCGTGGTCGAAGTCGATCCAATAGCCGGCACGAACCAATATATCCTCGAACTCGGCCAGGTATTTATAGACGTTCTGGCGGCATTTCTCGTTAAAGCGGTCGATGCCGTACTCCTCGATCTGCCGCTTGGAGGAAATGCCGAGCTGCCTTTCGACTTCCAGCTCCACCGGCAGGCCGTGGGTATCCCAGCCGGCGATGCGGGGGGCGTAAAAGCCCTTCATCGTTTTATAGCGCGGAATGACGTCCTTGAAAATGGACATGAAGACGTGGTGCAGGGCGGGGCTGCCGTTAACGGTGGGCGGGCCGTCGTAGAGGATAAAGCCGGGGCCGCCCTGCCGCGCGGCGACGCTGCGGCGGAAAATATCGTTCTTCTGCCAGAAAGAGAGCACTTCTTGTTCCATTTGAGGAAAGCTGATGCGGCTGCCGACCGGTTTAAACATATTACGCTCCGTTAAAAATCGATTTCCCGCTATGAGATTGCTTCGCCTCCCCCGATTTCATCGGGGGATGGTCTCGCAATGACAGCCTCCATAAATAATAAAGCCCCGTCTTCAAGGGACGGGGCTAAAGCACCGCGGTACCACCCTATTTCCCCGACCGACGCCGGGACACTCATCAGGGCACGAACCATGCCCTCGTCAGGGATAACGGTTGACGGGACCGTCCAGGCCTACTGCCCCGATGAAACCGGGGTTTCGGATGGCGGCTCGGGAGGGATTTTCAGGAAGGGGGAATACGCCGGGCTCACACTCTTCCCGGTTCGCTGGGTATCCTTTACCGCCCCTACTCTTCTCCGTCAAAGCCTTTAACAGCTTTATGTTAACACAACCCGGGCCCGAAATCAATAACCGGGAATCAATTGCCCGGGAGCTCCTTGGGGATAATGACCACTTTCCGCTCTTCGCCGAAGCCGGTGCTCTCGGTGGTGACATCAGGGTGGTCGGCCAAAGCGATATGAACGACACGCCTTTCAAAAGCGGGCATCGGCTCCATGGAAAAGGGCGTCTTCCGCGTCCTGACCTGTTCGGCGAGGCGCATGGCAAGGATGCGCAGTCCCTCGCAGCGGCGCTGCTTATAGTTCTCGACATCGAGGACGATGGGTAACCTGACCTGCAGCTTATGGGCCATGATGAGACGGACGATCTGCTGTAAGGAGACCATGGTCTGGCCGCGGCGCCCGATGATGATACCCAGGTCCTCGCCCTCGATATTAAGGCCCACGGAAACAACAGCGCCGTTTTCATCCGTCACGGTAAACTCATCGGAGATCGACACCCTGGCGGGGAGGTCCATCAGTCTTAAAAGCTCCTCCAGCACCTGGCGGGTGGCCTCGAATATTTCGTTCAACGTTACTGGCATCTCCATATCTAAAACCTCTTACTTTTTAGGGTGTTTCTGCCTGTCCTTGCCCGGCTGGAACCTGGACTTGCTGGGTTTCAGCGAGTTCTTATCCACCGGGGGCGCGGTGGAAGTATCGGCTTCGATAGTCCCGGCGCTTTCTTCTTCCGCCGGCTTCTCCGCCGTAGTATCGAATTTCAGTCGCCGTCTTTCCGGCTCAGCAGCCTGGCGCGGCTGGCGGCGAAGCGCGCCCCAGCCGGTGACGCGGTACTGCAGGAAAATCCTGAAGATGTTATTGACCACCCAGTAGACAGCCAGGCCGCTGGGGAAGGAAAGGGCCAGCAGGCCGAACATCGCCGGCATCATCCACAGCATCATCTGGGCTTGCTGCGCCTGCTTGGGGTCGGTGACGGGGGTCTGGGACATTTTCTGCTGGACCCACTGGCTGGCGGCGGTGAGAATGGCCAGGACGATATTGGGCGAGGCCAGGTTCATTCCGAGGAATTCGCGGCTCATGGGCAGGGCGGCGAAGACGGAGTCCCAGGGATAGAGGAACCGGGAGAGGTTGAGCAGGGCCTCCGGGGCTACCGCCATGGCCAGGTAAATCGATTGATAGAGGGCGATCCAGACCGGCATCTGGATAATCATGGTGACAAAGCAGCCGGCGCGCATGACGCCGGAATCTTTATAAAGCTTCATCTGCTCCGCGGCGAGCTTCTGGCGGTCTTTAGCGTACTTTTTCTGGAGCTCGGAGAGCTTGGGCTGGAGGTCCTGCATCCGCTTGGAAGACTTGATCTGGCTCAGCGTCAGGGGCAGCAGGGCCAGGTTGATAACGATAGTCAGGGCGATAATGGCCAGGCCGAAATTATTGCCCAGGGCATTGGATATAACGATAAGGATATTGACCAGCGGCTGCTGGATTATCAGTTCCCAAACATTCAAAGCCTTAAAACCTCGATGTCCATTTCTCCATATTACGGCTGTAGTGAAATGACCGTCAGCAGGGCGCCGGTGACACCGTTGATACGTTGCAGCGTATTGTCCTGCGTGTGAATAAAGACGACCTCGCCGCTGGCGGTGAGCGGACCGTCCACGGTCTTCTCAAGGTTGGCCAGCTGCCGTACTTCGTAAGTGCCGGCGGACATGGCGTAAATGACGCCTTTTTCACTGGCGAAAATGACGGAATCGCCGACGACCACCGGCGTGGAGGCAAGCGCACTGTCAACCTCATGCTCCGCAATCTTAGCGCCGGTAGACGGATCGATAACGTAGATAAATTTATCGAGGCAGCCGACGAACAACTTGCCGTTATAAAGCACCGGCTCGGACCAGAACCAGTTCCGGCCGGTGAACTGCCACTTTAAAGAACCATCGGCGGTATTCACCGCGTACAGAGAGCGGTCGAAGGAGCCGGAAATCACGGTATCCTGATATATCAGCGGCTTAGAGACGATGGACCCTTCGGTAGCATACTCCCACTTAGTTGAGCCGTCGGCGACGTTCAGGGCGAACAGTGTCTTATCGAACGAGCCGATATAGACCGTATCGCCGGAGGCGGTCGGCGTGCCCCAGAGTTTTTCATCGGAAACAGCCGACTCCCAGAGCCTGTCACCGAGCTCGGCGTCCAGGGCGTAGACCTTGCCGTCGGAACAGCCGATAAAAAGCACCGCGGGAAGGCCGGGCCTTTCCAGGACAGCCAGCCCGCCGACGAAGGGCTGGAGGTTGCCCTCGCGGGGGTAGACCCATCTCACGGCGAGATTGCTGGTGTTATAGGCGTAGATCTTACCGTTATAGCCCGCCATGTAAGTGAGGTTGCCGGAGACGACGGGTGTCCCGTAGACGGGCACCCCGGAAACGCCGCCTCCGCAGCCGCCGCCGGCCGAAGCCGAACCGCAGCCGAACAGTCCGGGCTGGCTGACCGGAGTCAACGCCTCGGAAAAGATGCGGCTGTCATCGGTGAGATTTACGGCGACCATGCGGCCCTGCTGGGATCCCACGTAGAGGAAGTCGCCGGACACCGTACCGCCGGACCAGCCGACGGGCGTCAGGCCGCTGACGCAGCCGACGGCCAGCAGGCCGACCATAATCAGTAAGGCCAGAAGGAAAGCTATTCGACTAGGCCAGTTAATTTTCAATTTCAATATTTCCTTTACGGGACAGGGTCATAGCCCTGCCCGCCCCAGGGATGACAGCGGCAAAACCGCTTTATTCCCAACCAGGTGCCTTTAAAGAAACCGTACTTGCCGATGGCTTCATAGGTATATTGGGAGCAGGTCGGCTCATAGCGGCAGGCCGGCGGCATGACCTGCGACCAGGTGTGCTGATAGATTTTAATCAATCCCCGAGCCAATCCCTTCATGTTCTCCTACCGATAACCGGGCTTTTATCAAGAGCTCCCCGACGGTTCCTTTCAGACCATTATAATCAGCCTGCGCGGCCGGGTTGCGGGCGATCACTACGATATCCCACCCCATCCGCAGTGCCGCCCGTCTCATTATCTCGCGGAGCCGGCGCTTGACCCGGTTCCTGACCACCGCCTTGCCGACGCGGCGGGAGACCGCGAAGCCGTACCTAGTTATATCAAGGCCGTTGGGCGCCGCCCTGACGACCACTTCCCTGCCTGCCCACGACCTGCCGTTATCGTAAACGTACTGGAACTGACTGTCCCTGGTAAGATATTGCTCTCCCCTCACGCTACCGAACCCGGGACTGAAAAAGCCCCTATACTACGGTCAACCGCTGCCGCTTCTTGAGCCGCCTCGCTTTAATGACGTCCCGGCCACCGCGCGTGCTCATCCTCTTCAGGAACCCGTGCTCACGCTTCCTCGGAATGCTCTTGGGTTGATAAGTCCTTTTTGGCACTTTAACTCCCTATTGATATTACACTATTGAAATAACAAATACCCTGATACTGCCCGACCTGTATCATTAAGCCCTGAGACCGACGCCGCCTGTTTTCTGGATATGGGCGGCAACGAATGGAAGCAAGGCCAGGTGCCGCGCCCGCTTGATGGAGGCGGCTAAAGCGCGCTGGTGCCGGGCGCAAGCGCCGCTTTTACGCCGCGGGGCGATCTTACCCCGGTCCGATATATAAGGCCGCAATATCGTCGGGTCTTTATAGTCGATATACCGGACCTTGTCCCGGCAAAAGAAACAGATCTTGCGCTTTGGTATGTATTTGGACCGGCCTCCTGGTCTCCTCGGCCTGGTGTCTCTAGAATATGTCATGCTCCCCTCAATCCTTATATTTTACAATATTTTAACCAGCTAAAACGGCAGGTCTTCCGGCTCAAGCTCGGCCACGCTACTCTCCTCCGGTTTTTCATCGGATAGAGGCGCGGCGCCCTTCCTATCCAGGAAGATCACCCTGTTGGCAATCACTTCGATCTTCGAATGCGGCTGGCCGTCCTGGCTTTCCCAGTTGCGGGTATGGATGCGGCCTTCGGCGTAGACCAGCCGGCCCTTGGCGAGGAACTGGTTGCACTGCTCGGCCAGCCGGTTCCAGGCCACGACGCTGAACCACTCCGTTTCCTGGCGGCGTTCCCCTTCCGGCGAGGTATAGACCCAGTTGGTGGCCACGGAAAAGGACGTCACCGGTTTGCCGTTGGGGGTAAAGCGCATTTCCGGCTCATTCCCTACGTTCCCGATAATCGTCACCTTATTCAGACTCGGCATGCCTCTTCACCTCCCCCTGACAACTCAGGTCTTACAAAGTCTCCGAGTTTAAGTCCCGGCCTTAACAAGCAGGTGTCTCAGGACATCCTCGGATATTTTCAAGCCCGATTCGATCTCCTTCAACCGCGACGGGCTAATCTTGAACTTAGTCAGGACGTAAACGCCCTCCAGGTAGTGTTTCAGAGGATAGGCGAGTCGTCTCTTGCCCCACCTATCCACGCTAGCAATAACGCCTTCGCGGCTGGTGATCGACTGGCTAATGCCATTGACCTGAGCTTCCAGGGCGTCCTCTGCCACATCCGGATTAATGATGTATATCAGCTCATAATCCTGTAACCGCGTATCTTCAGCTGCTTTCGGTACCTGTCTCTTTTTGGCCACACTCATTCCTCACACAATTTTAGGTTATTATACCATAATCCGCAACTAGAGACAACAGCGTAAAGGGGCGGCGGCGTTTAAAG
>JBFYTX010000124.1:0-6662 GCA_041300345.1 Dehalococcoidales bacterium
CTCGGAGCCCTTGCCGATTTTCTTAGCGGCTACTTTAACGCCGTCGGCGAGGACCGCGCCGAAGCCTTCACGCTTGCCCATCAACTCTGAAAGGGCAATGATCGCTTTAGGGTCGCCCCACTTCAGGTCCATCCCGATGTCCTTCTTCGTCAGGATTCCCTTCTCGTAGCACTCCATGGCGAAAGCCACGCAGGCCCCCGCCGAGATCGTATCCATCCCGTAGCGGTTGCAGACGTCGTTGGCCTTGATGATGGAAACAAGGTCGTTGTTAAGCAGGTTGGAGCCGTACATCGCCAGCGTCTCGTACTCCGGCTTGTGGGCATGCTCGTCATAGGTAAAATCGCCGGTGGTATTGGCCTTCATGATACCGCCGCAGCCGACGGGGCAGTGCCAGCAGCCGTATTTCCGCGCCTGCTGCTCTTTCACCGGCTGGGCGCTGATGTCCTTGAATTTGGGGAAGTCGATAATTCCCACCCCATCCCAGTTCTTGCAGGGGGCGTCGTCGGAGGTGAGGCTCATCTCAAAGAGGGCGGCCGTGCCGAACCCCCCGATGAACTTCGAGCGCGGGTTGATGTTCGTTATGTGCCGTTTCCTCATCTCGCGGGAAGCGGCCTCGTCGGCGACGGGTATTTTCATGTTGCCTTTGACCGCTATCGCCTTGAGCTTCTTGGAGCCCATCACCGCACCCAGACCGGAGCGGCCGGCCGCCCGGCCCTTGTTGTTCATTACCGCGGCGATGAGCGAGAGCTTTTCCCCCGCCGGCCCGATGCAGGCGACCTCCAGATCTTTGCCGTGGGCGCCGCGCAGGATGTCCTGGGTATCGAAGGTGTCCTTGCCCCATAGCCCGGAGGCGTCCTTCAGCTCGGCCTTGCCATTATCGATAAGCAGATACACCGGCTTCTTCGAAATGCCGGTGAAAAACACCGCGTCGTACCCGGCGAACTTCAGGTAAGGCCCCACGTTGCCGCCGGAGTTGGCGTCGCCCCAGCCGCCGGTCAGCGGTGATTTCCCCACCATGACATAGCGCGAACCGCCCATGGCGTCCGTGCCGGTTAGCACGCCGGTGACCATCCCCAGTATCGCGTCCGGCCCCAGAGGGTCGACGCCGGGCTTCTGCCGGCTGAACAGTATCCGGGCGCCCAGTCCGTATCCGCCCAGGAAATCGCGCATCGTCTTCTCGTCGAGCGGCTCGTCTTTCAGTTGCTGTTTAGTGAGGTCCACCCAAAGGACTTTACCCATGAAGCCGTGTCCCATAAAAAATCCTCCTTAAAATGACCGATATTTTGCTGTCAATACACCGGTTCCATAAGAAGCTTACAAGTAAAATAAATAATTGTCAAACACTTGTTTTTATTCGTGGGCTGAACGTGATTTGTCCTAATAGTATTAGAACATGTATTCCATCTATGTCGATTCCGTTTATGTATGGTTGATTTTCGGTGCTTACCCCCTTTGTTCCCCCTCTCAAACAGTCTTATTATTCATGCTCCGGTTATTCATTGTTTGAAAGGGGGAGAGAATTTGAGAGGGGCTTTGCCCCCTCTCTCTTTTACTCCCCTCTCCAGCCAAGAAAAATTTTGGATTATTCAATTCACCAGGCTGGAGAGGGGGCAGGGGTGAGGTTTCATTTAACGACCAAAGGCAAACAGTTTGGCTCATTGACACCGAAGCAAAAAGCAGGTTAACATAGCTTCAAGAGCCCGAGGAGGTGCGTATGTCGCCCGTACTCAAAGACAAAGTAGCCGTCATCACCGGGGCGGGGCGGGGCCTGGGTAAGGCCTTCGCCCTGAGGTTCGCCGCGGAAGGGGCCAGACTGCTCCTGCCCGATATCAGCCCGGAGCGCGCCGGGTCCGTCGCCAAAGAGATCAATAAAAGCGGTGGCGAGGCCTACGCCATGGCGGCCGATATCTCCGAAGAGAAAGACACGCAAAAGATGGCCGCCGAGGTCATGCGACTCTACGGCCGGGTGGACATCCTCCTGAACAACGCCGCGCTTTATTACGGGGTGGCCAGGCGCGCCTGGGACGCCTGGACGGTCAAAGACTGGGACCGCATGTTCGAGGTCAACGTCCGCGGGACGTATCTCTGCTGTAAAGCCATCGCCCCGCTGATGGTCAAACAGGGCAAAGGCAAGATAATCAATATCGCCTCGGACGTCTTCCTGCTGCCGGGCGCGGTCGGCCTGACGGCCTACGCCGTGAGCAAGGCCGCAGTCTACGGGCTGACGCAGGCGCTGGCGCGCGCCCTGGGGCCCTCAGGCATTAACGTTAACAGCATCGGGCCCGGGTTTACGGCGACCGAGGCCAGCCTGGGGCAGGACGCCAGCGGCGCCGCCTTCGAGGGGACCATCGCCGGGCAGGCCATCAAGCGCCGCGAGGAGCCGTCCGACCTCCCCGGGACGGCGGTGTTCCTGGCCTCGGCGGACTCGGACTTCATCACCGGGCATTTCATCACCGTCAACGGCGGGCACACGATGCTTTAATAGCTCAAAACTCAAAAGTCAAAACCGTAACTCAAAATGAAAAAAGGGACAGGATTTCACCATGCCTGAATACGGCTATGCCGGCCAGATAATTAAAGTAGATCTATCCGGCGGAAAGACCCAAAAACAGACCAGCGCCGGTTACACCGGGAAATTCATCGGCGGGCACGGCCTGGCCGCCAGGCTTTACTGGGAGATGGTGCCGCCGGAAACCCGGCCTTTCGACCCCGCCAACTGCCTTATCGCCGCCAGCGGACCGGTCGCCGGTTTCCCAGGGTTCGCCGGCTCCCGCTGGAAGATCTGCGGCATGAGCCCGCTCGGCGAGCCCGCGTCTTTTTCCTACAGCAACCTGGGCGACCGGTGGGGGTCAGTTTTAAAGTACGCTGGCTACGACGCCCTGGCCGTGCAGGGGAAAGCCGAAAAGCCCGTCTATATTTACATCCATGACGGCAAATGCGAAATACGGGACGCGGCGCACCTGAAGGGCCTGTCCACGTTCGATACCGCCGATAGACTGAAGTCGGAGCTGGGAAAGGGCGTCAGCGTGCTGGCCATCGGGCCGGCCGGCGAGAACCTGGTGCCGTTCGCCACCGTGCTGGCGGAAGGCGGCGCTTCCGGCTCCGGCGGCCTCGGCGCGGTGATGGGCTCGAAAAATCTCAAGGCCGTCGCCGTAGCCGGCGACCGGCGGCCCGTCGCGGCCGACCCGGAGAGGGTCCGCGAGCTTATCAGGATCATACGGTCCGGCCTCCCGAAAACGCCGGGTCCTTCGATGTGGCGGATACCAGGCCTGACGCGGCGGCATAACTGCTACGAGTGCGGCATCGGCTGCGGCCGCGAGGTGTATCCCGCCGAAGCCGGCCGGGAATATAAAGCCCTCTGCCAGCCGTCCATGATGTACCTCGAGCCGACCCTGCGCTATAACAAAGAGAGGAGCGGCGGCGTGCATCTCATCGCCACGCGTCTGTGCGATGGCTACGGGCTGGACTCCATCGTCATAGAGGGAATTTTCGAGTTCCTCGAGGCCTGCTACCGCGAAGGCCTCGTCGATGAAAAACAGACCGGCCTGCCGCTTTCAAAAGTAGGCAGCGCGGAGTTCATGGAAAAGCTTACCCGGATGATCTCGCTGAAAGAGGGCTTCGGGGCGGTCCTCGCCCGCGGCACCATCGGGGCGGCCGGTGAAATCGGCCGCAAAGCCCGTGAGATGCTGCCGCTGTTCATCGCCACCCGGGGGAGCGAGAAAAAGGACTATGACCCCCGCGTGATGATCACGACCGCGCTCTTCTACGCCACCGAGCCCAGGCGGCCGATCCACCAGCTGCACGAAATCGCCGACATCGTCCTGACGTGGCGCGGCATGGGACCGGGCAGTCGGCCGGGGGAGATGCTTTCCGCGGAGGCCTTACACAGGCTGGCCGAACGGATCTGGGGCGGCGCCGCCGCCGCCGACTTCTCTACCTGCGAAGGTAAAGCGCTGGCGGCCAGGACCATCCAGGACCGCGTCTACGCCAAAGAGAGCCTGGTGCTGTGCGACCTCCGCTGGACGATGGGCCAGATAGCGCGTTTCCTGGGCGCCACGCCCGATACCGTCTCCGAAGCCCAGATATACACAGCCATCACCGGGCGGGAGACCGATGATGCAGAACTGTGGAGGATGGGCGAGAGGATTTTCAATCTCCAGAGGGCGATCCTGCTACGCCAGGGGTGGCCGGGCCGCCGGGGCGATACGCTCCTGGAGCATTTCTTTACGCAGCCCATTAAAAAAGAGGAGATCTTTTTAAACGAAAACGGCCTGATGCCGGGCAAAGACGGCGAAGTCATATCGAAGGTGGGGGCGGTCGTCGGGCGGTACGATTTTGAAAAGATGAAGACCGAGTATTACGGCTACCGCGGCTGGGACGCCGCCACCGGCTATCCGACCGCCGCTAAACTGAGAGAGCTGGGACTGGGGGACGTCGCCGCCGACCTCATGAAGAGGGAACTGGCGAAGTAACTGATGAAACTCTGGTGTCTTTCTTAAACCCTCGTAAGCCAAGCAATAGCCCGCCGAGAGGGCTTCATCCTGAAGGTTTACGACGGGGCGTTTAAGAGGGGTCACGACCCCTCTTTATTTTTTCTCCCCCTCTCCTGCGGACAGGAGAGGGGGATCGAGGGGGTGAGGTCCCCGCATTAATTACGTTTACGGCCGGCCACGGCCAGCGGGGCCACCGCCAGCCACAGGGTAATCGTGATCAGCATGGCCTTGACGTAGGTGATGGAAACGATGCCGAAGTCCGGCGCGATGGCCCCCCAGAGGAGCATCACGAAAAACGAGCTCAGGAAAAATCCCGGTATCGCGGCCAGTATCCTGAAATAGCCCATGTCATTCCTCCTGTTCCAGTTTTTGATATACCGGCGATATTATTACCGGTGCCGGTCCGGTCTCAACCGGGGCGCGCTGCTCGCCGAGGCTAATATTGGGTATCCACTCGAGCCACTTCGGCAGGTACCAGTTATATTTACCCAGCAGCTTCATGGTCGCCGGCACTACGATGCAGCGGATCAGGGTGGAGTCTATCAGCACGGCGACGGCTAGACCGAAGCCCATCTGCTGCATCATCACCATGTCGCCCAGGGCAAAGCCCAGGAACACCGCCACCATGATCAGGGCGGCGCCGGTAATGAGCCGGCCGGTCGAGCGCAGGCCGAAGGACACCGCCGCAGCGTTATCGCCGTGCTGCTTATAATGCTCGCGCACGCGGCTCAGCAAGAACACCTGGTAGTCCATCGAGAGGCCGAACAGGACGGCGAAGAGGAACAGCGGCAGCCATGTCTCGATGACGTCCACCTGCATGAACCCGAAGAAGTCGGCCCCGATGCCCTTCTGGAAGACCAGCACGATGAGGCCGTAGGCCGCCCCCACGGAGAGCAGGTTCATGATTATCGCCGTGGCCGATATCACGATGGAGCGGAAGGCCAGCAGCAGCACCACGAAGCTCAGCGCCAGCACCATAATGAAAATAACCGGCGTGTAATCGTTGGTGATGCGGTTATAGTCGACCATGAAAGCGGAGTCGCCGGTCACCAGCGCCTGCGCCGGAGCCCCGGCAAAGGTCGCCGGGATATACTCGTCGCGGATTCTATTAACGCTGTCCATGGACTCCACGCTCATGGAGTCGCCGACGAGCCGTGCGTAGATAATCGCCATATCCGGGCCCGCCGGGACCGCCGTCACCGAGGCGAAAACGGGGTCGGCGGAAAGCTTTGCCTGGAGGCCGGCCATGGCCGATTGCGTGGCGGGGGCGGCAACATCGCCGTCAACGACGATGGTCACCGGGGCGTCCAGTCCGACGTGGAAGTCCCGCTGTAGCACGGCGTAGCCCTGCTTCGACGGGAGGTAATCGGGGATGGAGCTGATGCCGGACATGCCGGAGTTCTTATCGAAGAAAGGTATCATCGCCGCGCCAAGGATGGCCACGGTCACCACCAGGAATATCACCGGGGAGCGGGTAACGGTGCGGGCGGTCCAGGCCCAGAAGCCTCTGTTTTCGTCGCCCGGCCGCGCCGCGCGCTTGCGCTGGATGAAGGGGATCCTTAGCGCATTCACCTTGTCGCCGAAGATGCCGATCAAGGCCGGCAGCAGGGTCATCGAAGCCAGGATAGAGGCGAAGACCACCAGCAGGGCGCCGACGCCCATCGAGATGAAGATAGAGAGCGGGAAGATCACCAGGCCGGTCAGGGCCAGCATCACGGTGATGCCGGAGAAGAAAATAGCCCGGGAGGCGGTAGCGCCCGCCGCCCCGATGGCGTCCATCTTGTCCAGCCCGCGCGCCCGCTCCTCGCGGAAACGGGTAAGGATAAATAAAGAGTAGTCGATCCCCACCGCCAGGCCCATCATGGTGATCATGCTGGTGATCATGAAGCTCAGGTCCATCGTCTGGCCCACCAGGGCGGTCAGCCCCAGGGCGACCACAATGGCGGCGATACCCAGCAGGACCGGCAGGACCGCGGCGGCGACGGCGCCGAAGACGATCGCCAGGACGATCAGCGCCACCGAGATGCCGATGGTCTCGCCGGTGGCCATGGTGCTTTCGCTCAGCTTCATGGAGTCGGCCATGAAACCGGCGTTGCCGGTATGGTAGATCTCAAAGCCCCCGCCGCTATACCTCTCGCCCAGGGCGTAGATCTCCGGCATCTTCTCGGA
>JBFYTX010000138.1:0-12560 GCA_041300345.1 Dehalococcoidales bacterium
TGCTCATCCTTTTATTAATACTTTCGACTATGTCCATCAAATACCTTCCCGTTCGCGCTATTATTGATGGGAAAAAGGGCTTAAAAGTGGAGCGGGAGACGGGGCTCGAACCCGCGACAACCTGCTTGGAGGGCAGGAACTCTACCAACTGAGTTACTCCCGCTCAATCAAAGTTAATTGTATCTTGAAAACAAGGTGATGTCAAAGGATTCCAGGACTGAATTTACCCCGGTTTGCCGCCCGGCTGCACCAGCTCCACGATCAGCCCGGCGGCGTCGAGGTCCAGATAGGCTACTCCGCCGCCCCCTTTGAACTGCGAGGTCAGCAAGACTGTTGAGCCAGCGGCGGTCAGGAGTTCAACATCTTCCTGAAGATCATCGACGAGGAACCCCAGGTGCTGCACGCCTTCCCCTTTTTGCTCGAGGAACTCCCGGTGGGGTGAAGCGCCGCTGACAGGCTGGATGAGCTCAAGCTCCATATCGCCGATCCGTGCGGTCTGAATTGCTACTCTCTCTGCCGGCGCGAACGGCCTGCCGCGGTAAGTCTCCCGGGCGTCCGCCGGCAGGATCCTCGGTTTGAAGGGGCCTATACCAAGGGCCTTGAAACGTTCGATGGCTTGATCCATATCTTTGACCACCATCCCGATATGTACCAGGCGTGAAAAAGTGGTGTTGTTTTCCATGACTTGTCTCCTTTAAGAAATCAGGGCGGGCGTGTTCCAACGGAATAACCGGGAATTACCCGGGAAGCGGCGCGTCATCAGTACTTGATGTAATGCGAAAGGGTGGTCGCGATCTCGGGGAAAACGACAAGCAGCACGATGCCGACAAAAAAGGGCGCCAGATAGGGGATAGTCCCTTTAAAGATGGTGGTAATCGGGACGTCACGGGCTATGCCCTTGACCACGTAGACATTGACGCCGTCCGGCGGCGAAACCACGGCCGTCATACTCATCAGGGTGACCATCACCCCGAACCAGATAGGGTCGTAGCCGAGCTCGACGATGATCGGAAAAAGGATGGGGACGACGAGGACGATCGTGGCCATGGCGTCGAGGAAAGTGCCGATGATGAAATAAAAAACGAGGATCAGTATCATGACGACGAATCCCGGCACCGCCAGCGTGCCAACCCCTTCCGCCAGGATAGCCGGCATGGTGGTCCGGGTGATGAAATGGCTGAAGACGGTCGCCCCGGCGATGAGGAGCATGATCATGCAGGATATGCGGAGGCCGTCCTTGGTGGCGTCCATGAACTTCTGCCAGGTAAGCTCGCGGTTAAAGAGGCCGATGAGCAGGGCGCCCACGCTGCCAATGGCCCCGGCCTGGGTGGGGGTAAACCATCCGGCGAACAGCCCGCCCATCGTCACGGCGAACAATATCAGCGCGTCGGCGACCCCGGTCAGCGACTTCATTTTCGCTTTCCAGGTGGTGCTGGGGCCGGGGGGCCCGGCGGTGCGGTCGATACGGCACCATACCTGAATGGTAGCCATGAACAGGACGGCTAATATAAGTCCCGGCAGGATGCCGCTGATATACAGCTTGCCGATCGATTGCTCGGTGAGCAGGCCGTAGACAATGAAAGAGGTACTGGGCGGGATCATGATGCCCAATCCGCCGGCGGTAGCGACGGTGCCCGTGGCGAAGGTATCGTTATAATGGAATTTTTTCATTTCCGGCAGGGCCACCTTGCCGATGGTCGCGGTGGTGGCCGCCGTCGAGCCGCAGACCGCTCCGAAAGCCGTGGAGGCGGCCATGGTGGAGACCGCCAACCCGCCAGGGAGCCGGCCCAGCAAAACATAGGCGGTGTTAAACAGCTTCCGGCCGATGCCCGAGGCGAAGGCGTAGCAGCCCATCATCACGAACATCGGGATAACGGTCAGGGAATAGGAAGCGAACTGGTCGAACACGTCCCGCGGCAGGAGATTAAAAGCGGCGTCCGGCGATACCAGGTAGGCGAAGCCCACCAGACCCACCGCCGCCATGCTGAAGGCCATCGGCATGCCGATGGAAAAGAGCACCAGCAGGACGACGATGCCGATAGAACCGATTAAGATGGGATTCACTTTCTCTTAATCTCTCTCAGCGAGCCTACAAACTCGGATATCAGGATTAATATCACCGGGATGCAGCAGAGCCCCTGCCAGAGGGCAAAGGGAAAAAGAGGGAACCTGACGTTCGATGTCACGTCGTTATTAATTCTTAATGACTGCATATACTCGAAGCTGCCCCAGGTCAGAAGGGCGAACAGGACGATCCCGAGGAGGGCGACGAGGCTGTGGATAATGCCGAGCGCTGGCTGGGGCAGGCGGTCGATAAGCTCGATGCGAACATGACGGCCGTCGATTTTGGATATGGCCAGCGCGCCGCCGATGGCGATCACCTGCAGCAGGTAAATAAGCTCGGTGCCGGCCCGCAGGGGAGCGTTAAAGACCTTGGCGCCGATCACGTCGATCAGTGTGCCCAGTATCATGCCGAGCACGGCGATGATGGCCACGCGTTCAAACCAGATGCTTATTTTGACGTTAAATTTGTCTAGGCGGCCGATGGTGTCGGTTATCTTCATTATTACTGCAATCAGATCAAAACTTGTTGGTCATGGCCAGCCCCGGGGAGTGGTGTAATCTTCGCTCCCCGGAGCCTGACCGATTGTTCTTCAGCTGGATTACCGGTTAACCGGATTAACCTTCAGGCAGATTAACGTCGAACGGGGAGGCGATCCCCTGGCCTTCCTCGAGAGGCGTCCAGTATGCGATGCGCTCCACGATGTATCCGAGCCATTCCTCGACGTCATCCCGGTCGTAACCAGCGGCGACCATGTCGTCGACGTACCTGGTGAGGACGGGCTGTACGGCCGCCTTAAACTTGGCGCCTTCGGCATCGGACAGGGTGTAGACCTCATTGCCTTCGATACTCAGGCTGAAATTGATCCCGGCTACGTCGATCTCGTTCCAGAGCACGGCGTATTTTTCCGCCCACTCTTCGCTGACTTCATTGAAGATGTCCTTGATATCGCCGGGGAGGGCGTCCCACTTGTCCTCGTTCATGGCCAGGTAGAACGTGTACATGTTGCCTACCTGCCAGGCAAAGGCGGTGTACTTACAGACTTCGGCCATGTTGAAGCTTTTCAGCGTCTCGATGCCCACCAGCGTCCCGTCGACGGTTCCCTTGGAGACGGAGTCGTACATCTCGACCATGGCGATATCGCGCGGAGTAGCGCCCAGCGCCGCGATGGCCTCGGCCACCTCGCCCGCGCCGCGCAGGGTTTTGCCCTGCAGATCTTCAAGCCTGGTCACCTTGGTATCGCGCAGCATCAGACCGGCGGTGCAGCCGGCGTTGACCAGCAGCACGTGCAGATTGTCCCATTCTTCGGGCTCGAACTCATTTATAAAGTCCGTGGCCACGTGCGAGCCGACCCATCCGGTGGGATAACCCATGGGGAGGTCCAGCGCCTCGCTGACCGGGAAACGGCCTGGGTTGTAGCCGATGTGGGAGAAAGCGATATCGGCAATGCCCTGCGCCAGGGCGTCCGGCACCTGGTTGGCTTTAACGAGCTGGCCGGCGGGGTAGTAGGTGATGTTGACGCGGCCCTCGGTCCTCGCGTTAATTTCCTCGCCGAACTGCTGCTGCAGGGCTGTGAACGGATGGGTGGCCGGCAGGTAGTTGGCCATGGACAGCTCAATCACTTCCTCCGTGCCGCCGCCGCAGCTGCTGAGGGGCAGCGCCCCCGCTATAATAACCATTAAAACAACTAATAATATTTTTTTCATGATTCACTCCTGTAATTAAAGAATAAAATTGGAAATGTCACGACATATTTCTCCTTTCAACCACCTCCTTTGGACCGCTTTCCGGGGCGTTTTGTCCGCGCAAAAGCAGAGACGGCGAACACAAGGTTACTGAATAGTAGAATAAAATTCACATGAATGTCAAGCCTGAAAAAATTTGGAAAAGCCCCGGGACGGCGGGATTATTTTTCCGGATATTAGCCTGGCGCTTCGACGATGATATTCGTGCCTTTGCCCAGCTGCGATTGCACCGTAAGGGTGCCTCCAACGAGCTGCGCCCGCTCGTGCATGCCGGCCAGGCCGAGCTTATCCTGCCGGGCCAGGTCGTTTATTTTTCCGGGCACCTGGAAACCTTTGCCGTTATCGCTGACGGTGATCCTGGTGCGGCCGTCGGTGAATTCGATGGTAATTTCGGCGCGGGTCGCCCCGGAGTGGCGCCAGATATTGCGGAGGGCTTCCTGGGTGATGCGGAAAAGCGCTATCGCCACCTCCTCCGGCAGACGGTGTTCTTTGCCCTGGAGATTGATTTTGGTCTCGATGTTGGAAAACCGGGTCACTTCGGACGCCAGCATCTCGACCGCCGGCAGCAGTCCCAGGCGGTCCAGGGCGGCCGGCCGCAGGTCCTGGCTCAAGCGGCGTACCCCCTGTAAAATGCTATCGGTCTGACGCCACAGGTCCTCGAGCCGGGCGCGGTTCTCCCGGGAGAGAACCTGGTCGTCGGTAGCCAGGGCATCGAGCTGGCGCGACAGCACTACCAGCGACTGTATAGTATCATCGTGGAGCTCGTGGGAGATGCGTTTGCGCTCTTCTTCCTGGGCCCTGGTGGCCTGCTGGAAGTAGAAACGCAGGCTCTCGTTCATCCTTTTTTGCTCGGTGATGTCCCGGGCGATGTGATGGAACGCCACCGGCTGGCCGTGATCAAATACCAGGCTGGTGGTCAACTGGATATAAGCCTCGCTGCCGTCACGGCGGAAGATACGCTGTTCGTAAGGCTGCTCAACCTGCTCGTTGTTCAAAAGCTTCTGCCTGATCTGGTTGGCAAGCTCCAGGCTTTCTTCGGAGAGGAAGCTTTTAACGTTCATCCGGCCCAGCTCTTCCTTGCTGTATCCCGTCAGATTTTCCGTGGCCTTGTTGACGGTGACGAAGTTGCCATCGAGGTCGTGGAGCCAGATGGCGTCGTGGGCGTTTTCAAACAGGTAGCGATAGCTGTCCTCTGATACCTTGAGCTCCTGCCGGGCAGCCTCGAGCTTGCGGCGATAGTGCCTCGAGCTAAGCAGGGACAATATGCCGATAGCGAGGGCGAGAGCGGCGATTACAGCGGCGGCGATTCCCCAGGTCATAATTTCATTATATACAATATCAGGGAATATCTTCGAGGGTGATCCAGCCCTGTTTCAGGGCGTGCACTACGGCTTCCGTCCGCGAGCTGACCTGGAGCTTGCTGAAGATGTGTCCCAGGTGTGCCTGCACGGTACGGAGGCTGAGGCAGAGCTCGTCGGCGATATCCTGGTTCGACAAGCCGCGGGTGGCCAACCGAAGGACCTCGATCTCGCGCTCGCTGAGCATATTGGAGGGTTTCTGGCGCTGAGACTTGTCGGGGGCGGGGACGAAGCGGTTGAGCACCTTGCGGGCGATGGAGGGGTGGAGGACCGATTCCCCGGCGTGGACCTGCCGGACGGCCTCGATCAGCTCGCGGCCGCGGATGCTTTTTAAAAGATAGCCGGCGGCCCCCGCTTCTAAAAGACTGAAAACGAACTGGTCGTCATCGTAAGCGGAGAGTATCAGCACGGCTATAGAGGGGTATAGGGCTTTGATCTGGCGAGTGGCTTCAATGCCGTCGACTCCCGGCATGGCGATATCGATGATGGCCACGTCCGGCCGGGAACTGCCGGCCAGCCGCACCGCCTCCTCGCCGTCGGCCGCTTCCGCCACGACATCCATATCCGCTTCATGCTCGAGTATCTGGCGGGTGCCTTCCCGCACCACGGCATGATCGTCGGCAATGAGGATTTTAATTTTCTTCATACAACTTTACCAGGGGTTCTCCCGGTTTTTCAGCGTCGTGATAAGGTCGTCGACAGGTATGGCCGTCAGGGTCAGCGTCTGCGTCGTGCCCTTGGCGCTGAGCCGTATGGCCAGCTTGGCGATGGCCTCGTTGCCGGGGGCTTCCAGGATGTTCACGAAGTCGTACTGGCCGAGCAGCGCGTACTGGATCAATATTTTCGCCCCCATGAACTCCACCTCTTTATTGATTTCCTTGAGGATTTCCGGGTCTTCCTGCAGGGCCTTCCGGCCGGCGTCGGTAAGGGTTGTCAGCATTAGATAGACGGACATGGTTACCTCCTGCGCGATGGTTACCGCTTATTATGAAGGTAAAATCACCCGGTTTGTCAACTGAAGATAGAGCTAGCCTCACCCCTGTATCCCCTCTCCAGCCTGTAACAAATCTCAATATGGTTTTTATTTGGCTGGAGAGGGGAGTAAAAGAGAGAGGGGGCTTTGCCCCCTCTCAAATTCTCTCCCCCTCTCAAACAACAAATGAAACACGATAGAAGATAAGACTGGTAGAGAGGGGGATCAAGGGGGTGAGCAAACCGGTTTAAGCTTTATGATATAATGAACCGAAATGCCTGAAGACAACATAGGGAAACTGAAAGCCGCCGAGGCTAAAGAGCCCATCGCCGCTTTCCTGAAAATCAAGCTGATAGAGCTCACGCCCGGATATGCTAAGGTGACCATGAAGGTCCTGCCCGAGCACCTCAACTTTAACGGCATGGTCTTCGGGGGCATCGTCATGTGCCTGGCTGACCAGGCTTTTGCCTATGGTACCAATTCGCTGGTCACCCCGAGCATAGCCACCCAGTTCAATATCCACCTTATCTCCGGGGCGGCCGTCGGCGACGAGCTGACCGCCGAATGCCGCGTGATCAAGAGCGGGCGGCGCATCGGCGTATCCGAGATGACCGTCACCAACCAGTCGGGCAAGCTCATCGCCAAAGCAACAGGAACGACGGTGGTATCGGGGTAAACAAATAACAGAAGGGAGACAAAACAACATGATAAACTGGGATCAGGTATGGACTTTTGTAGTCGCTTTTGTAATATGTTTAGTTATCTATTACGTTGAGAAAATGCTTTGGGGTGCTTTTAGCGGGAGAAATCGAAGGCATTAAGGGTGTATTACGCGAATGAGACAAAGGGGGACTGCCTTAGTAATAAGACACGGTAAGGTATTGTTAGTTAGAGATAAAGGACGTCATAAATTCTCATTACCTGGCGGGGGAATACATAAAGGAGAACCTACAGTCAGAGCAGCCGCCAGAGAATTATATGAAGAATTAGGATTACACGCTATGAGTGTAAAGCGAATGAGAGAATGTGATTTTAAAGGGGCGGTAAGTGTACACAAAGTATGCTTGATTAAAGCTAATGGTGAACCTAACTTAAGAGGGCATGAATTGGATAAGTATATTTGGTGGGATATGAAAAAGCCAATTCCAGTCTATGCACACGTTACTGTCATCTTAAAGAAATTCAATAACAAATAGTCTTATTGACACCTTACACATAGTATGGTAATCTAGAGCGTATTTACATGAGTACCATTTTTTATACACTGGAGAATCAGAAGTTCATCTTTACCGGGCGCACCCGGGGTGCGCGCGGGAGGTAAGAATATAAGCAGTTAGCTCAATAATTTTTGTACATGTTTGTTGTATTTAGAATTACCTCCCGCAAGGGGGGTAATTGAGTTTACAGGGGTATTGAATTGGCGATAAGCACAGCGGAAAAAAAGGAAACCATCCCGCAAATAATCCTGCGTAACAGCGCCGCGTGGGGCGGTAAGACGGCGATGTCCATGAAGATGTTCGGTATCTGGCGCCGCTACAGCTGGCGGGAATATGGTGAAAACGTTAAGTATTTTTCGCTCGGCATGGTCAGCCTGGGGCTCCAGCGCGGCGACGTGGCCTGCATCATCGGGGACAACGAGCCGCAGTGGTTCTGGGGGGAGTTCGCCGTCCAGGCGGCGGGGGGTATCGCCACCGGGGCTTACGTCGATTCCATTCCCTCAGAAGTGAAATATATCGCCGAGCATTCCGACGCCCGGTTCGCCATCGTTAACGACCAGGAGCAGACGGACAAGCTACTGGAGATCAAGAAGGACCTGCCCCTGCTGAAGAAGATCATTTACTGGGACCCCAAGGGGCTTCGCAACTACGACGACCCCGTCCTCATCAGCTTTAACGAGGTCATGGAACTGGGCAAGGAATACGAAAAAACGCACCCCGGGCTATTCGAGCAGAACGTCAGGCAGGGCAGGGGAGACGACATCGCTTTTATCTACTATACCTCCGGCACGACCGGCCTGCCCAAGGGCGCAACCCTGACCCACCGCGCCCTGGTCACCACCGCCCGCGGCTTTGTCAACCGCTACCCGCTTAACGAGAACGATAACCTCATCTCCAACTTTCCGGCGGCCTGGGTAGGGGACAGCTTTTTTGCCACTATCCCCCACCTGCTGACCGGCGCCCGGCTCAACTTCCCGGAGGAGCCGGAGACCATCGCCGAGGACACGCGGGAGATCGGCCCCAACTTCGTCATCTACGGGCCGCGGCAGTGGGAGGGGCTGGTCAGCGAGATCCAGGTGAAGATGATGGACGCCAATCCCATCAAGCGTTTCACCTATAAACTGCTCCTGCCGGTCGGACATAAAATCGCCGACCTTAAATTCGCGGGCCGTACGCCCAACCTTTTCTGGCGCGCCCTCCACGCCGTTGCCTACCTGGCGCTGTTCCGGCCGCTCAAGGACAGGCTCGGCCTGAGCAAGGTCAGGTTCGCCGTGACGGGGAGCTCGGTCCTGAGCCTGGACACCTTTCGCCTCATCCACGCCATCGGGGTCGAGCTGCGGCAGTGCTACGCCAGCACCGAGGCCGGCCTGATCTCTTCTCATGGCGCCGGCGAAATAAAGTTCGAGAGCGTCGGCCGGCCGGCTTTAGGCACCTCGCTAAGAATAACTAAAGCGGGCGAGCTGCTGGTCACCTCCGACTGCATGTTCACCGGCTATCACAAAAACCCGGAAAAGACCGCCGTCACCCTCATCGACGGCTGGTGCCATACCGGCGACGCCGTAAATATCAACGAGCAGGGGCACCTGATCTTCATGGACCGGCTGGAGCACATGGGCGAGCTCAGGTCCGGCGCCAAATACGCCCCCCAATATATCGAGGGCAGGCTCAGGTTCAGTCCCTATATCAAGGACGCCATGGTCATCGGCGGGAAAGAGCGGGATTACGTCTCCGCCATCATCAACATCGACTTCGCCATGGTGGGAAAATGGGCGGAGCGCCACCACATCGCCTACACCACGTTCGTCGACCTTTCCCAGAAAAAAGAGGTAGCGGACCTGGTGCGGCAGGACCTGGAACGCGTTAACGGTTACCTGCCGGAGCCTTCACGCGTCCGCAAGTTTGTGCTGCTGCATAAGGAGTTCGATCCCGATGAAGCTGAGCTGACCCGCACGCGGAAATTGAGGAGAGAGTTCATGGAGCAGCGGTATAAGGAGCTTATCGAGGCTCTGTACGGGGGCAGGGACAAGGTAGAGGTGCAGGCCCCGGTGACTTACCGCGACGGGCGCAAAGGCGTGGTGAGTACGGCGATACAGGTCAGGAGTACCGGGAAAGAGGTGTTTTAGCGCATGGCCGAGTTGCTCCAATATGTTATTACCGGTGTATCGCTGGGCATGGTTTATGCCCTGATCGCGCTTGGTTTTGTCCTCATCTGGAAATCCAGCAGCGTGGCCAACCTGGCTCTGGGCCAGATAGTGCTCATTTCTTCGTGGTTTGCCTATGGCATGCTGGCCCAGGCGGGACTACCGCCATGGCTCGGTATACCGCTGGTGATTGTTTTTGCCCTTGCCCTCGGCTGGGTAATCGAGAGGTTTACCCTCCGGCCTCTGATCGGCCAGCCGATCCTGTCTTTAATTGCCGTCACCCTGGGGCTGGCCTATTTCTTTGAAGGACTGGTGGGTATTATCTGGCCCAAGAGTCTGGCATCTTTACCACCCCTTTTCCCACAGGATCCGGTGCACATCGGCACGGCTGTCATCAAGCAGGAATTCCTCTGGGCGGCGGTTATCGCGCTGGTATTATTCGGTTTGCTGAGTCTTTTCTTCAGGTATCATAAAAGCGGTATCGCCATGCGCGCTACCGCCGATGACCAGATGGCGGTGCAGGCCTGCGGCATCCCGGTGACCCGCATCTTTTCCCAATCGTGGATGTTTGCCTGTGTTATCGCTGCCATCGGCGGGATCCTCATATCGAGCATCGGCAATATCAGTAAAGCCCCCCTGGTAGAGACCGGGCTTCAGGCTTTTTCAGTAGTCATACTGGGCGGACTGGACTCGTTCGTCGGTTGCATGGTCGCCGGTCCCATCATCGGTCTGGCGGAGACCATCGGGGGCGGCTATTTGACCAAATTGACCTGGGAAGGGATCAAAGAAGTCATTCCATTTGTGATTATCATCATCGTCATGATCATCAGGCCTTACGGATTATTCGGGGAAAGGCGTATCGAGAGGATTTAGGATGAGCTTGCCTGCCGGGATAAGGAATTATACCTATGCGGAAGACATGGCTATCTTCCGCACCAAGACGCACTGGTTTTTTCTTATCGCCCTGTTGCTGGTGCTGTTCACCGCTCCTTTCTGGTTCGGTAACCACTGGCTCAGCATCGCCAACCGTATCGGTATCACCATAATCGCCGTAACCGGACTGAATATCCTGACCGGTTATTGCGGGCAGCTATCTATCGGGCATGCCGGGTTCATGGCGGTAGGGGCGTATACCTCGGCGGTGCTCGTCGGCAGATTAGACCTGCCTTTTATTGTGGGGTTGCTCGGCGCGGGGGTGCTGGCCGGGTTGATCGGCATTATCTTTGGTATGCCTTCGCTTCGTGTAAAAGGCTTTTACCTGGCGATCACCACCATTGCCGCCCAATTTATCATTATCTGGGTGATCGAGCACTGGACTTCTGTAACCGGCCCTAATGGAATTATGGACGTCAGCCCGGCCTCGTTCGGAGGAATTGTTCTCAAGACCATCACGAGTGAGTTCTATTTGATTCTCGGGATAACTATCATCGCCATATTTGCCGTCAAGAACCTTGCTCGCACCAGAATCGGACGGGCTTTTGTGGCTATCCGCGATAACGACCTTGCCGCCGAGGTCATGGGCGTCAACCTTTTCCGCTACAAGTTAACGGCTTTCTTCATCGGCTGTTTTTTCGCCGGTATTGCCGGGTCGCTGCTGGCTCATACCAGCCGTGCTATCAGTCCCGACTATTTCCAGTTCAAAGACTCCATCCTCTTTATCGGCATGATTATAATCGGCGGCCTGGGCACGACTATCGGCCCGATACTCGGCGTGGTATTTATCCGCCTTCTCGATGAGCTGGTGACCCAGCTATCTCCCACTCTACAGAACGCTTTTCCCGATTTGCTGCCCGGCTTTACATCAGGCATCGCACCGATGTTATTCGGCCTGGTCATCGTGCTGTTCTTGATATTTGAGCCGAGGGGGCTGGCCCACCGCTGGCAGCTGTTTAAAGCTGCCTACCGGTACTGGCCGTTCTCTTACTAGACCTTAGATGAGGTGGTTTGTTATGTGAAAACGAACATGATTTAGCAGGGAATCATCAATAAAAAACACTACAGGAGGTCAAAATGAAAAACAGGAAATTAGCGTTTCTGGTGATCATCATAGCGGCGATAGTGTTGGCATCGTCGCTGATCACCTCATGCGGGCCGAAGGCTCAACCCGGCCAGGTGCTTAAGGTGGGCGTGATGACGCCATCAACCGGTCCCGTACCCGAGAAGGGTATACCGGGGCAGCACGGTTTTGCGGACGCCGTCGAATACATCAACGCGGAGCTTGATGGCGCCGGCGGCTATCCGATTGAGCTGGTGTGGCGCGACTCGGCTTACGATATGCAGAAGGTGGGCACTATCGTCCAGGAATTCATGGATTCCGGATGTTTGATTTTCGCCACTCATTCATCGACGGAGATGAAAGCGGCTTCGGGCAAGTCTAATGAGGTCGGTTTTCCCGGTCTGGCGGCTTTTATCTCCACGATAAACCTGCATCCCCCGACCCATGTCTACGGACCGACGCCTGATTACGGTGACGACTGGATCGCTTTCGCAAAATACTATATGGAGAATATCTGGGAAGGCCCCGGAAAACCAAAGATGGCTCTCCATGGACTGGCCAACCCGACCGGCCTGGGTGCGCGGCATGGCGCGCAGGCCAAAGCTGAAGAGCTCGGTATTGAAATAGTAGACATCGCCGAGCATAAACTCAGCACTACCGACGAGACGATAAGCCTACAGAGAATGAAGGATGAGGGAATCAACGTCCTCTTCATTTCCAGCACGCCCGCGCCTACCGCAGTTATCATTCAGAACGCCAAAGACCTGGGGATGGACATCACCATCGGCTGCGCGGCGGCGAGTTTCGGCCAGGCTCTGATCGAACTCGGCGGCGATGCGGTCGAAGACGTTTATGGCGTGGCACATACGGCTTACTGGGATGATGATGTCGACGGCATCGCCAAGGCCAGGGAATATTGCGAGGAGAACAACCCGCAAGACCTGGGCAACGATGACTACCTGTCCTGCTGGACCACCATGCTGATCATGAGGGAGATACTGGCACAGGCGGTAACAAATGCCGGCTATGATAGCTTATCCCAGGGTGATGCGGCGGCATGGAAGGCAG
>JBFYTX010000148.1:0-3263 GCA_041300345.1 Dehalococcoidales bacterium
CCGCTTTACCGCCATCTCAATGATACTGATACCTATACTTTGCCCGTCCCGATGATGAACATACTTAACGGCGGCCGGCACGCCGAGAACTCGACGGACCTGCAGGAGTTCATGGTCATGCCGGCGGGGGTTAATAGCTTCGCCGAAGCCCTTCGTATGGGGGCCGAGGTCTATCATGCCTTGAAAAAAGTCCTCAAGGGCAGAGGGCTCAATACCAATGTCGGCGACGAAGGCGGCTTTGCCCCTTCCCTCCCCTCGAACAAGGACGCCGTCGAAGCTATCCTCGCCGCCATAGAGTCGGCCGGCTACAAGCCCGGCAAGGACTGCTTTATCGCCCTCGACCCGGCCGCCAGCGAGTTCTATAGAAACGGTAAATACATCCTCGCCAGAGAAGGCAGGACGCTCGACTCTAACGAAATGGCCGAATTTTACACCCGCTGGGTCGCCGCCTACCCCATCATATCTATCGAGGACGGCCTGGTCGAAGACGACTGGGAAGGCTGGCAGCTGCTTACGAAAAGGCTTGGCGACAAAATCCAGCTGGTCGGCGACGACCTTTACGTCACCAACGTCGAACGGCTGAAAAAAGGCATCGGACTCAAAGCTTCGAACTCCATCCTGATAAAGCTGAACCAGATCGGCACGCTAACGGAGACCATCGAGGCAATAGAGACGGCGAGAAAGGCCGGCTGGACGGCCGTCGTCAGCCACCGCTCCGGCGAGACCGAGGACACCACCATCGCCGACCTCGCGGCGGGGCTGGGGACGGGGCAGATAAAGACCGGGGCGCCCTGCCGCTCCGAGCGCACCGCCAAGTATAACCGCCTGCTGAAGATAGAGGCAGAGCTGGGAGATAAAGCAAAGTACGCGGGGATGAAAGCGTTTGATAACCTTAAGCTTTAATATGATTGCAAAATTACGGAAATACGATAAAAGACGCGATTTCAAGTCGATCGGCGAATTCCTGGTAAAGCACTACCAGCCCGACAACCGGGACGGCAACTTTTTGCAGCCTGCCTGGGAATACATGTGCACCCATCCCATGACCGATAAAAAGATCTTCGACAACATCGGCGTCTGGGAAGATACCGGCGAAATCGTAGGAGTTGCCCATGCTGAAATGCGTGCCGGGGAAGCCTTCTTTGAAATACACCCCGGATATACTCATTTAAAACGGCAAATGTTGGAGTACGCCGAGAAGCGGCTTTACGGCAAGGCGCCGGATGGGCGCGACTGCGTGCTGGCGTTCATCAACGACTTCGACAAAGATTTCGAAGCCATGGCGAAAGCACGCGGTTACGAGATATTTCCAGAGTTCGCCCGCCCGATGTCGGACCTACCGATAGCTCATCCTTTTCCACTGATTTCCCTACCTGAAGGATTCACCTTAAAAAGCCTGGTAGACGAGAACGACCTGGCCAAACTCGAGCGCTGCATTTACCGAGGATTCAACCACGGCGACGAACCACCGGAAATTGACTACGCTGGGCGAAAAAAGATGCAGTCGGCGCCGAACTACCGTAAAGACCTGAACATCATCGTCATCGCGCCGGGCGGCAACTATGTTGCTTATGCTGGATTATGGTTTGAAGCTAAGAATCGGTTCGCCTATATCGAGCCGGTATGTACCGACCCAGACTATCGCTTGAGGGGGCTGGGTAAAGCGGCGGTAATGGAAGGGATAAAAAGGTGCGGTGAACTAGGAGCGGAAGTGGCTTATGTCGGGAGCACTTTTCCAATCTACCAATCAATAGGGTTTAAAAAGCTGTTTACCTGTAACTGCTGGAGAAAATTTTTGGACCACAAAAGGAATCAAAATGCCTGAAGTATTACCGGGCATCCACTGGATCAGGATGCCCATATCGTTAGAAGAATCGACGCTCTCACATATCAATATCTACCTCATCGAGGGGGGCAAAGGCTGGCTGCTGGTCGATACCGGCTGGAACACGGACAAATCATTCAGCACCCTGCACAACTATCTTTTGAAAATCGGGGCGGGGTTCGAAGACATCAAGCAGATAGTAGTTACGCACGTTCACCCGGACCACTACGGCATGGCGGGGCGGATAAAACAGCTTTCCGGGGCGACCATCGCCATGCACAACATCGAAAAAGGGTTCATCGGGCCCAGGTACATCTCCATGAACGAGCTGCTCATCCAGACCGACCGCTTGCTCATTGACTGCGGCGTGCCGCGCAAGATGGCCGAGGGATTGAGAGACGCCAGCCTGGGGCTGGAACAATATGTCGCCCCGACACTGCCGGATATTACGCTGCGCGACGGCGATACCGTCACCACCGGTAGATTCGCTTTCCGGGTGATCTGGACGCCGGGGCACTCGTCAGGGCACATCTGTCTTTACGAACCGGACCAGAAAATCCTGCTGTCCGGCGACCATATCCTGCCGAAAATCACGCCCAACATCAGCCTGAACCCGCAGTCGATAGAAAACCCGCTCGGGAGATATTTAAGGTCGTTGGAGGAGATAAAGCTGCTCGACGTAATGCTGACGCTGCCCGGCCACGACCGGCCTTTCACCCGTCTCGCGGCGCGTATCGACGAGATCATCCGGCACCACGGCCAGCGCAACACGGAGATACTGGAAGCAATCGGTTCGCAGGCCAGAACGCCCTACCGGATAGCGCAAAAGATAACCTGGGGCACGAACAGCGGGTGGGACGACCTGCCGCCATTCCACCAGCGGATGGCTATCTTCGAGACGCTCGCCCACCTGGAAATGATGGCTGCGGAAGACCTCATCGACAAGCTGCCGCGCAAGGGCGTCAGCTACTACGGACAGAAGTGATATAATTCAGTTAATGAAGACCATCGGCATCACCACCACGGTCCCGGTGGAAATCCTCATTGCCGCGGGCTACCAGCCAATCGACCTCAACAACATACTGGTCGGTGACCCCGACCCGGGCCGTCTTATCACCATCGCGGAGAGGGCCGGCTTCCCCCTCAACTGCTGCAGCTGGATCAAGGGCATCTACGGGGTCTGCCTCGATAGAGGTATCCGGGACGTCATCTGCGTCACCAGCGGCGACTGCTCCAATACCATCATGCTCATGGAGGTATTGAAGCTTAAGGGACTGAACGCCATGCCCTTCGCCTACCCCGGACGACCTGACTCTCAACAGATGAAGGACGCCCTGGAAAAGCTGGCGGACACACTGGGCACCACCCTTAAAGCCGCGGAAAAAGTCGGCAAGGAGCTCCGGCCGGTGCGCGACCTTGCCCTGAAGCTGGATGAGCT
>JBFYTX010000157.1:0-5965 GCA_041300345.1 Dehalococcoidales bacterium
GATATTTTCGAAGCCTTTTTCGGCGGCACCGGCACTGCCACGCGCCACGCCCCGCGGCGCGGTGGCGACCTGCGTTTCTCCGTTTCCCTGACCTTTGAAGAGGCAGCCCTGGGCTGCGAGAAGGAGATAGAGATCGCCCGCACCGAGCTCTGCTCCACCTGTCACGGCACCCGCGCCCGGCCGGGCAGTCAGCCGGTCCGCTGTAACGCCTGCGACGGCACCGGTCAGGTGCGACGGGTGCAGCGCAGCCTCTTCGGACAGTTCATCAATACCAGCGTCTGCCCTCAATGCCGCGGCGAGGGCAAGATCGTCTCTGACCCCTGCCCCGATTGCCGTGGTTCCGGTTTTCAAAAGCACAAGCGCAAGATCATGGTGAAATTCCCCCCCGGCATCGGCGACGGTAACGGTATCCGCCTTTCCGGCGAGGGCGATGCCGGTGCCCGCGGCACCGCGGCCGGCAATCTCGTCGTCGTGGTCGCGGTCAGGAATCACCGCTTCTTTGCCCGTGAGGGCGATAACGTCCTCTACGAGCTTCCCGTCAACTTCGCCCAGGCGGCCCTCGGCGCCGAGGTGCCTGTGCCTACTCTCTACGGCGATACTAAACTGAAGATACCCGCCGGTTCCCAGACGGGCCGCGTTTTTAAACTGCATGACAAAGGCGTCCCGCGATTGCGCGGCATGGGGCACGGCGACCAGCTGGTTACCTTGCGCGTGATTACCCCGGAGTCTCTGAGTAAAGAGCAGCGCCGCTTGTTTGAAGAGCTGTCGAAGAGCCTGGGTTCGGAAAGACCGTCCGGGTCCGGGTCTTAGGTCCTGGTGGTGCCGCTGCGCTTCTGGCTCCGGAACAGCGAGAACAGCCGCCACCTCCGGCCTACCAGTTCGTGCTTGGCGTTGCCCCCCATCAGGTCCAGCGCCGCCAGCTTCGGGTCGGCGTTTTCGTACAACACCCGGTAGATTTTCTCCGTGATCGGCATTTCCAGCCCTTTTTGCTGGGCCAGGTTGTGGGCTACCAGTGTTGTGTTGATGCCCTCGGCCACCTGGTTCATCGATTCCAGTATCTCCGCCAGCGGTCTCCCCTTGGCCAGCTCCGTCCCCACGTAATGGTTGCGGCTGAGCGGGCTCTGGCATGTCGTTATCACGTCCCCCAGCCCCGCCAGCCCCGAGAAGGTCAGCGGGTTGGCCCCGAGCGCCATGCCCAACGCCGTGATTTCTGTCAGGCCCCGTGTCATGAAGGCCGCCTTGGCGTTGTCCCCGTATCCCAGCCCGTCGGCGATGCCCGCCCCCAGCGCCAGGATGTTCTTTAACGCGCCCCCCAGCTCCACCCCGATTATGTCCAGGTTGGTGAAAACGCAGAAATTGGGGCAGGTCAGCAGCCTCTGGGCTTTCTTGACGGTTTCCTTGTCCCCGGACGCCACTACCGCCGCCGCCGGCCGGCCGTGGATGATTTCCTGCGAGAGCTGCGGCCCGGACAGCGCGCAGATGTTGACGGCGAAGCGCGGATTGATCTCCTCGGCGATGACCTCGGACATGCGCTTGTTGCTGCCTATCTCCAGCCCCTTGGATGCGCTGATGATGATCGTGGACTTAGTCAAATGCGCCGCCGCCCGCGAGATGTTCTGCCGCATGCTGGCCGACGGCACCGCCAGGATGACGGCGTTCGCTTCGCTGAGGGCCTCGGCTATCTGGTGCGTGATCGTTACCAGCTTGGGAATTTTTACGTCGGGGAACCTGTCCGAGCCCGATTTTCTGAGCTTGCTGGCTTCCCTTTGCGTCCGCGCCCAGAGACTGACCTCGCTCCCCTTGTTGGCCAGCGTTACTGCCAGCGTGATGCCCCAGCTGGTCGTCCCGATAATAGCGATTTTCTGCATAATCTTCTAAATGGATAAGCTCTCCGCCGGCCGCGGACCGACTACTTGGGCTCGCGGGATGGCGTTACCGCCCCAACTTTGGTCACGACCTTGGTCTCGACCTTGGGTTTCTCGCCGATCCGCCTCTCGGTGCCGTTGAAAAGCCGGAGGATATTGTCCCGGTGCCTTATGTAGATGAATATCGCTCCCGCCATCCCGAACACCACGTACTCGAACGGCGGGTATGGCCCGAAAGCATTGATTCTTAGCACGTTAAAAGCCATCAGCATAATGAATGCGGCCACTGCCCCGATGATCGACCCCAAGGACATGTACTTGGTTCTGAACCCCAGCCCCAGGACGCATGCCCCGCCCCGCGCCGCCGCCGGCCAGTACAGCGCCGCTAGTCCTCCCATCAGTGTCGCTACCCCCCCCCCCCCTATGAAATTGATGAAAACCGAACAGCAGTGTCCGCCTATCGCCGCCGCCGCCGTCAGCGCCTTGGCGAGCTCCCGCCATGGCACCAGTCCGTTGGCTTCGGCGTAGCCGCCGCTGAATATGATCCCCGCCAGCGTCACCGCCAGCGTCCCTTTCAGGATGTCCAGGATGAGCGCCAGCGCGGCGGCCTTTTTCCCCGCCGTCCTCAGGACGTTGGTCATCCCTATCTTGCCGCTGCCTTCCTGGAGGATGTCTTTATTGGCTACTCGCCGGCTGATGATTACCCCGAAGGGTATCCCGCCGAGCAGGTAGCCCATCAGCATGGCCGTCAGGATCATCAGGGCTACCGTCACGCCTCGCCCCTTGTCTTGAAGACCATACGGATCGGCGTGCCGCTGAACCCGAAGGCCTGGCGCAGCTGGTTTTCCAGATAGCGCTTATAGGAAAAGTGGATTATTTTGGCGTTGTTGGTGAAGAAGACGAATGTCGGTGGGTTGATTTCCGCCTGGGTGGCGTAGAAGATCTTGAGCTGCTGTCCGTGGACCCTCGGCCGGATGTGGGCGGCGGCGGCTTGCTGGATAACGGTGTTTACCGTGGCGGTCGTTGGCCGTTTCCGCCTTTCCTCATGGACCTCGCTGACCTTGGGCATGATTTGTTCCACTCCCTGTCCGGTTTTAGCCGAAGTATATAATATCGGTGCGTAAGAGGCAAATTTAAGCTCGTTTTTAATAAGCCTGTCCCAGCCGGCGATGTCTGTTTTTTGCATCAGGTCGCGTTTGTTGACGACGATGATCATGCCCTTTCCGGCGTCGTTGATATATCCCGCGATGTGCGCGTCCTGAGCGACCGCTTTATCGCTGCCGTCGAGGACCAGCAGCGCCACGTCCGCCCGGTCTATGGCTTTCATGCTCCGGAGGACGCTGTACTTTTCCACCCCGCCCTTGATATGCCCCCGCCGCCGCATCCCGGCCGTGTCAATGATGAGCACACTATGCCCTTTATAGTCAAACCGCGTGTCTACGGCGTCGCGCGTCGTCCCCGGCGTCTCGTCCACGATGGCCCGCTCGCCGCCGACCAGCGCGTTGAGCAGCATCGACTTTCCTACGTTGGGCCTGCCCACTATTGCTACCTTGATGGCCTCGGGAGCGGGTTCGTCCGCTTCCTGCTTCGGCAGCAGCTCGACTATCTTGTCCAGCAGCTCGGCCACGTTCCTCCCGTGGTGGGCGCTGACCGGCATTGGTTCCCCCAGCCCCAGCTCGTAAAACTCCAGCGCGCCCGTCTCCAGTCGCTCGTTGTCCACCTTGTTGGCGGCCAGGACGACCGGTTTATTGGCTTTCCGCAGCAGGTCGGCCACCTCGTAGTCGGCCGGCGTTAGCCCCGCCTTGGCGTCCACCAGGTCGATAATAACGTCGGCTTCTTCAATGGCCGTTTCGATCTGCTTCTTAACCCCTTTTTCTATCCTGGTGCTCGGCTTGATCTCCAGCCCGCCGGTGTCCACCAGCGTGAATTCGGTCTTGCCCCACCTGACGTCGGCCAGGTTGCGGTCGCGCGTCGTCCCCGGCCGGTCTTCGGTGATCGCCAGCGGCTTCCCCGCGATGCGGTTAAGCAGGGTCGACTTCCCGGTGTTCGGCCGTCCCACGATGGCAACAATAGGTTTACTCATAATTTGTCTTTTTATTCTTTGCCCCGCCCGGGCGTTTAAGAAGTGCTAATTACTAAATGCTAATAACTAAATTCTAATAACTCGTCAGGGGATTAAGGGGGAGAGGTCAGTTGTTTGTTCATCTAATATCGGCCAGCCCTATCTCCAGCCCGCCCAGTATGTCTACCAGCAGGGCTTTGAGCAGGTGCATCTTGTTCTCCGATTGCTCGAAGACCACCGACTGCGCCCCGTCCATGACGCCGTCGGTGACTTCCTCGCCGCGGTGGGCCGGCAGGTCGTGCATGAAGATGGCGTCTTCTTTAGCCAGTAAAAGCAGCGCCGCGTCCACCTGGTATCCCGCGAAGGCCTTCCGGCGTTTCTCGGCCTCGTGTTCCTGTCCCATGCTCGTCCAGACGTCCGTGTAGACGATGTCGGCGCCTTCGACCGCCTCCTTCGGGTCTTTGGTACAGAATACGGTGGTGCCGCTTTCGGCGGCGTATTCGTTCGCGCGGCCTAAAATATTGTCCTTTAGCTCGTACCCCGCCGGCGAGGCTATCCGGAAGTTGAGACCGCACATGGTCGCCGCCAGGGCGAGACTGTTGGCAACGTTGTTGCCGTCGCCGATGTACGCCAGCGTGAGCCCCTCCAGCCCATCTTTCTTTTCGTATATCGTCAGCAGGTCGGCCAGCGCCTGGCAGGGATGCTCCAGGTCGGAGAGCGAGTTTATCACCGGCACGCGCGAATATTTGGCGAAGGTCTCCAGCGTCTGGTGGGAGAAGGTGCGCGCGGCGATGCAGTCGGCGTACCTGCTGAGCACGCGCGCTACGTCGGCTACCGATTCTCTTTGTCCCAGCCCCACTTCGGCCGGGGAGAGGTAGATGCACTCTCCGCCGAGCTGCCGCATCGCTACCTCGAAGCTGGCGCGGTGCCGCAGGGAAGGCTTTTCGAAGAGCAGCGCCAGGGTTTTTTCACTTAACCTCGAGCTCCAGCCCTCGGCTTTCATCGCCATGGCGCTGGATATCAGTTGGCGGATGCCCTCGGGCGTCAGGTCGGAGATCGATAGCAGATCTTTACTCTTCAAAATAACCCCCCCTTACGCCCCAAGTATATCATGAATATAAAAATTTTCAATAGTGTCCCTGTCATTGCGAGGAGTCCCGATATAATCGGGACGACGTGAGAATCTCGTCCCTCCGTCATTCCCGACCTGATCGGGAATCCAGTCACCGTGAGGGGCGATAGCCCGCTCTCAATCTATCTTCCCCCTCTCCGCTATCGGAGAGGGAGATTGAGGGGGAGAGGTAATACCGGGAGTGCGTCAGCGAGAGGGGGCGCCAGCCCCCTCTCAATTTCTATCCCCCTCTCAAACGTCAAATGAATCGAGAGAGGAAAAATTAGCTGTTTGAGAGGGGGAAAAAGGGGGTGAGTATAACTATAAAACGCGACAAAATCCCCTTCACATTTATCCTCAACCTCGGTATAATTTCACTGTAAACTGTTTACTGTAGGCGATTAACTGTGAACCAGCTTACCATAACTCTAAAAACGAATACCCGGGACCCCGAAGCAAAATTAACATAAAGTCAGACACGAATAACAGCTACGAAATTCCGCAAATTAGCTACAAACTGAAAATAAAAAAACAAAAAACGAATCCTTAAAACTGTATACTGTAAACTCGTTATGCTATACTCTGGCAGTATCATAAATAGATTGGAGACTTCTGGTGAAAAGAATCGACGGCCGTGCTTTCGACGAGCTTCGCCCCGTTAACATTATCCCCGGCTACCAGGCCTTCGCCGAGGGTTCGGCCCTGATCAAGCTGGGCAAGACCCACGTCCTCTGCTCGGTCAGCGTCGAGGAGCGCGTGCCGCCTTTTCTCAAAGGCAGCGGCACCGGCTGGATTACCGCCGAGTACGCCATGCTCCCCCGCGCCACCGAGACCCGTACCCAGCGTGAAGTAAATCACGGGCACGTGGGCGGACGCAGCCAGGAGATACAGCGCCTTATAGGGCGGTCATTGCGCGCTATCGCGGAT
>JBFYTX010000158.1:0-4873 GCA_041300345.1 Dehalococcoidales bacterium
AGCTCATAGGAGTAGTGCTGGCCGGTATGCAGGGTGAAGAAGTCCGCGTTGTTTTGCTGAAGGATTTTTATGAGGGGCGCCATCTTGATTATTTCGGGGCGGGTGCCGAGGACTACTGAAATTTTCATGCGGCCGGTCTATCTCCTGACAGCGGGCTCTCGGATTATTGCGGCGGGCTAAAAGCTTTCTGTCATTATAGCCGACCGTATTTGCTTTAGCAAACTTTTCATTTGGGGCTTTTTCGCCGTGTTTGTCGGTAATACCTCACCCCTTAGTCCCCCACCCCTTTTTGCTTTTCCTGTCGTTGCCGGTCAATCCGCCTCAGGTGGAGGCGAAGCAATCTCCCCCCTGGTTTTTGTGACCTATCCCCCTGTCCCCCTTCCCTTCGGATTAAGGGAAGGGGGTAATAAAAAAGAGGGGGCAACACCCCCTCTTAAACTCCCCTTATCGGGTATTTCGTCCCCCCTTGTCAAAGGGGGAGCGAGGAGGATTTTCTCCCCTTTCGCCCCTCTTTAACACCCTGTATTGTTAAGGTGTAGCCCTCTTCAAATTCTCTCTCCCTCTCCAATCCATCAATTAGACAGGAGAGTGCGTCAGCGAGAGGGGGCGCAGCCCCCTCTCAAAATATCTCCCCCTCTCCAAACAGAGCTTGCCACAACCTTTGGAGAGGGGGCAAGGGGGTGAGGTCACGTCAGTTGTCGATGGGGATTAAGTAGGTGAGGAAAAAACCTTGTTTGTCTTGCAAAGCTGTCCGGTGTATGCCATAATTGAGCCAGTCTCAACAGCTTCACACTTTAACGCTGGGACATGGCATGAAATTAAGCAGGCTGTCCCCTAAGCTGACCGTCGCCATCCTGATGCTCTTTATTTTTTTTATCGCCATCCTCTTCCGTGTCATCCTCCCCCACGACCAGGTTTTCAACGACGGCTGGGTGAAGTTCACCAGCGTCGACGCCTATTATTACCAGCGCGTTATCGATAACACGGCCGTTAACTTCCCTCATATCACGGATTTCGATCCCTATTTCATCTATCCCGGCGGTCGTGTCCTCGGTGAGCTCTTTTTCCCGGAGTGGCTTATCGCCGGCTTTGCCTGGCTGTTCGGCATGGGGTCGCCCTCCCAGCACATGGTTGACGTTATCAGCGTCTATTTCCCCGCCATCTTTGCCGCCCTGACGGTCATCCCCGTTTACTTTATCGGCCGGACCTTATTCAACCGCTGGGTCGGTGTGCTGGCGGCGGCTTTCACCGCCATCCTCCCCGGCGAATATCTGGGACGCACTATCCTGGGCCTGACCGATACCCCCGCCGCCGAGGTCCTCCTGACCACGACCTTTATGTGTTTCGCCATCCTGGCTGTCAAGACCGCCCGCGAGCGGGAGCTTGTCTTCGGCGATGTCCTGCGGCGCGACTGGTCCCGTTGTCTGCGGCCCCTCGTTTATACCGTCCTGGCCGGCTTCTTTTTAGGCTTGTATCTCATCAGCTGGCAGGGCGCCCTGCTCTTCGTCTTTATCTTTGCCCTCTACCTGGTCATCCAGTCCGTTGTCGACCACCTCCGCCGGCGCTCCATCGACCATCTGGGGATTGTCGGCTTCATTACCTTTTTGATCGCCTTGCTGATTTACTTTAGCTTTTCGCTCGGCACAATCTATGTTATTTCGTTGGTAGTCGCCCTCATTATCCCGGTGGCGCTGGCGGTCGTCTCCCGCCTGATTTCCGGCTGGAAAATCCCGCCGCTTTATTACCCGGTCGCCCTTTTAGTCGTCGCCGGGGTCGCTATCGGCCTGTTTTACCTTGTCAGCCCCGATTTGTTTCAGTCGATGTTTTCCCGCTTCGCCATCTTTGCCCCTTCCGGTGCTACCGCTGAGACCACCATCGAGATGCAGCCCCTCCTCGACCCCTTTAGCAGCGGGACTTTTACCCCCACTTATGGCTGGGGCAACTTTACCACCAGCTTTTTCCTCGGTCCCTGGTGGCTTGTCCTGGGGCTTCTCGGCGCCGCCGCCGTCGCCCTCTTTTATCGCTATCTCTCCCCGGGCAACGCCGGCGCTTCGCTGCCTGTTTTCCTTTTCCTGGTCCTCGTGGTGGCCGGTGTTTTTGCGGGCATTACCGCGAACGCCGCCGGCGATATTGAAGTCTTCGCCTTCCCCGGCCTGGCCCTCATTGCCCTGAGTATCCTGATTTACCTTTATATTAAGAAAAACGTCAGCACGGAAAAATACTCGCGGCATATTTTCTGGGTGCTCGTGATACTGGCCGTCATCATGGCGGTGCTGCTCCTGCACGGCTACGGCCACCGCGCCCTTGCCTTGGTCCCTCTGGTGGCATTATTCGCCCTCCTGTTGTGGCCCGGCGAAGGTCGGAACAACTGGCTGCCCTTCCTGGTCTGGACGCTGGTTATCCTGGCTTTAACCCTGCCCCAGCGCCGCTACGCCTATTACCTGGTCATCAATATTTCGCTGCTCTCCGCCTATCTCTGCTGGCAGATAATCTGGCTTTCCGGCGTCCGCGCCCTGGCGGTTAAGCCGGCGGCGGTGCCCGTCCCGGCCCATACCGGCAAGGCTAAATCTAAAAAGAGGGAGACCGCGCGTGGGCCGGGTGTTGCCTCGCGCGTCGTTTCCGTGGCGCTGGCCTCATTGGTGGTCTTCGTTCTGGTCTTCTTCCCCAATATCGTTATCGCTGCGGACATGACCTCATCGGAGGAGGCGTCCTATTCGCCAAGCGATGCCTGGATGGACTCTCTGGACTGGCTGAAGGTGAATTCCCCCGAGCCTTTCGGCGACCCCGCGGCCTATTATGACCAGTACGAAATACCCCCGCCGGGCGGATCTTTTGAATACCCGGCTTCGGCTTACGGCGTTACCGCGTGGTGGGACTACGGCTACTGGATTTTACAGATCGCCCACCGCATGCCCAGCGCCAATCCCTCACAGGAGCCGGGGCCCATTAAGAAAGTGGCCGACCTCTTTTTATCGCGGGACGACGCTGTCGCCGCCGCGATTATGGCCGGGCTGGACTCGTCTTACGTCATCGCTGAGTTCGATACTGCTACCATGCAGCTTGTGCAAAGGGGAGATTCTATCATCTACTTCGGCAAGTTCCATGCTATTGTGACCTGGGCGGAAAAGGCACAGTCCGACTATTACGATGTCTTTTATGTGCCTTCTTCGGACGGGGATACCACTCAATATACCCCCCGCCTGCTTTTCTACCCCGATTATTATCGCAGCCTCTATACCCGCCTCTATAATTTCAATGGCGAAGCGGTGGCGGACATCAACCCCTGGGTCATTTCTTGGGTCGAAGAAGAGCAGGAAGGACAAACGGCTAAAATAATCACCGCCGCCGAGGATTTCACCACCTATCAGGAGGCCCTCGATTATCTGGCCGGGCTGGGAGAGGGCAATCACGCCATCGTCGGTGTTACCCCGTTCGTCAGCCCCGTCCCCCTCGATGCGGCGCCGGGTTTCGATCTCGTCTATGGTTCCGTGCAGGGCACCTCGGTGTCAGGCGTTGGTTTTATCCCCGAGGTCAAGATCTTCGAATATTCCGCGCCGTAACCTCTTTTCTTGACACCCCGCCCCCCTCCCGATATCATTCAAAATGAATGTCCGTCCTCATCTTTATCAAAGACCTGCTGCTGGCCACCCTCAGCCAGATGGCTTCCCTGCTGGCCGGCCTCTTTATTTTCGGGCTGCTGATACAGTTCATCTCCCAGCTCACCTTCCGTTCGATGGAGCGGGCGTTCGGCCAGGGTGTTTACCTGCTGGCCTGGCTGGGCACGCCCATCCATGAGCTGGGCCACGCCTTTTTCTGCCTTATCTTCGGCCACCGAATAGCGGAAATCAGCCTCTTCCGTCCCGACCCTGTTACCGGCACGCTGGGCTATGTCTATCATAAGTGGAACCCGCGGAACCCCTGGCACGTACTGGGTAATTTCTTTATCGGCGTCGGCCCGATGCTACTGGGCTCGGCCGTGCTTTTCGCCCTCTTCTACTTCCTGGTCCCCGACAGCGGTACTGTCTGGGACACCCTTAGCGCCAGCGCCGGCGCCGTGTCTCAGGACTCGCTGGTTGCGGGCTACTTCACCGTCTTCCGCGATAGCTCTCTGGCTATAGTTAAGATTATCTTTACCCCGGCTAACCTGTCTTTCTGGCAGTTCTGGCTTTTTCTGTACCTGTCCGTCTGCGTCGCGTCGAATATCCGCCTTTCCTGGGCCGACTTCAAGGGCTCTTTGCGCAGCCTGGGCTGTATCGTGCTGGTCTTTATACTGCTGAACCTGGTCCTGCTCCTCATCGGGTTCAGCTCCGATGAGTTTTTTAGCGGCGCCGCCGCTTCTTTAGGCGCCGTTTACAGCGTGCTGATACTCGCCCTGGTGATGGCCCTGATCGGCTTCGTGCTGGTCTATCTGCTGGCGGCTATCTGGTACTGGCTGCGTTACCGCCTTGTCTTGAATCCGTTTGCGTTATTGAAATGATCAAGTCATATGTTCACGACGGTTCTGTTTTTCGTGGTGGCGTTCCTGGCGGCGATAGTCGCCAGCTTGGCCGGCTTCGGCGCGGCTACCCTGACCATTCCCTTGCTGGCTTTGATCATCGACGTCAAGCAGGCGATTATCCTGATTGCCTTTTTCCACGGTTTCAGCAGCCTGTTCAAAGTGCTGCAGCTGTGGCGTTCGGTGGATATCCGGACGACCCTCTGGTATGGCGTCCCGGCGGTCCTTACCGCTATCGTTGGCGCTTACCTGCTGGACATCGTCGCCCCCGGCGTTATCGGCCTGGTTATCGGTATCTTCCTGGGCTTGTTCGCGGTTTTGTCTTTGCTCAATATCTCCTGGAGGCCCCCCGATAATCCTCCCGTCCTGGTGGCCGGC
>JBFYTX010000164.1:0-4398 GCA_041300345.1 Dehalococcoidales bacterium
TGTGCTCTTCCGATCTGATATCATCGCGGATACCGTTAAAGCTCGGCAAATAGCCATTGCTTTCCTTTAACGGAAGGTAGTACGGCTGGCCGCCCGCCAGCTGGGTGCCGATGGAGTAGACCGGGTAAGCCGGGTCCGGCACCAGGGCGATATCCCCGGGATCGATGAAGCAAAAAGCGATATGCCCGATGCCTTCCTTGGAGCCGATGAGCGGCAGCACCTCGGTAGCCGGGTCGAGGTCCACGTTAAAGCGCTTTTTATACCAGTCGGCGATGGCCTTGTGAAGTTCCGGCATCCCTTCGGACTCCGGATAACGATGGTTAGCCGGGTCTTTTGCCGCCTGGCAAAGGCTGTTGATGATATGGGCGGGCGTGGGTATGTCGGGGTCGCCGATGGCGAAGCTGACGATCTCCTCGCCTTTGGCCCTTTTTTCAGCGATCTTTTTATTGATCTCGACAAACAGGTATGGTTTCAGGTTTTCGATACGCCGCGCAGCTATCATAGATCAACTCCTTAATCTGGCCATTGTCCTTCGAATACCTTCTCCGCGGGACCTCCCAGCACTACCTCACCGTTGCCGTTCCATTCCGCGTTCAAAACGCCGCCGCGGAGCTTGATATCTACCTTCGATTCCGTGTATCCGAGCGATTTCGAGGCCACGGTAATGGCGCAGGCGCCGCTGCCGCAGGCTAACGTTTCTCCCACGCCGCGCTCCCAGACACGCGCCTCTATCTGCTTGCGATTCAGCACCCTAGCTACCTCAAAGTTTACCCGGTTGGGAAATACCGGCAGGTTTTCCACCAGCGGCCCTATCGTTGACATAGCGAAATCAGCTACACGCTCCCGGGAGAAATGCACCGCGTGCGGGTTTCCCATGGAAACCAGGTTAAGAGCGAGATCAACGCCGGCCACCTTCACTTTATAGGACAGCATGCCGTTGACCTCAGCCACGTCTTTACCCGGCTTCAGCGTGGCCGGGATCTGCGCGGCGGCCAGTCTCGGTTTGCCCATGTTAGCCCAGAATTTGACGACCCGGCCGTCTTTTCTCTCCAGTTTCACCCGGTTGACGGTAGCTATCGTTTCGATGGTCATTTCTTCCGTGTCGGGGCTGACCAGCCCCTTCTCCAGGACGTAACGCGCCAGGCACCTGATGCCGTTACCGCAGGTCTCGGCCTCCGAACCGTCACCGTCGAAGGTGCGCATCCCGAAATCGGCCTTATCCGAATTCTGCAGGATAATCAGGCTATCACAGCCGATACCCAGGTGGCGATTACAGACGGCTATCGCCAGTTTCGACCAGTCTCGTTTTATATTACGGGCGTCGACCATGACGAAATCATTGGCGGCGCCCTGCATCTTGGTAAAGTCCATCAGTCCTTATCTCTCTTTCTTATCTTGTTTATTCCATCCGCAGGAACTCGGACACCATTGTTTCTATCTCAGCTTCCGGCTGGCTCTTTATGTCAAACCAGTTGATTCTCTGGTCGTCCAGGCGGAACCAGGCATACTGGTGGCGGATAAACCGGTGGGTCTCCGTTTTCATTTTTTGTGTCGCTTCCTCCAAGGTCAATTCGCCTTTCAGATACTGCCCTACTTGTTTATATCCGATGCCGGACATGGACGGCAAGCCGGGAAGGTATCCCATTTTCTGGAGGTTTTCCACTTCGCGGACCAGGCCAATTGCTAACATGTCGTCCGCTCGCCGGTCAACTATTCGGTAAAGCTCGGCCCGGTCGGTGGTCAGGCCAATAATAAGCTGAGAAAACGCGGGGGTTATCTTTCGTCCGAGCTGGGAAAAAGCCGTTCCGGCCCTGGCATGAACCTCGAGGGCGCGGATCACACGGCGCACATTGCGGCGGTCAATTTTTGCTGCCGCGTCAGGGTCGGCAGCGACAAGTTCTTCGTAGAGTACATCAATGTTTCCTTCACTGGCGCTCTTTTCTCTATTATACCTGAAATCGCGGTCGGGAGAAACCTCGGGGACCTGCCAGCCTTCGAGGACTGCTTTAACGTAAAGCCCGGTGCCCCCCACCAGGAAGGGCTGCCGGACGCGCTCGAAAATATCCTCGATAGCCTGCCGGGCAAGTCGCAGGTATTGCCCCAGGCTGAAGTCTTCATCGGGATTGATGAAGTCGACTAGATGATGAGGAACGAGCGAAAGCTCTCGTGGTGCTGGTTTGGCGGTGCCGATATCCATAAAGCGGTAGACCTGGCGGCTATCGGCGCTGACGATTTCACCATCGAAAGCGTTGGCGAGATGTAATGCCAGTCGACTCTTACCGATACCGGTGGGTCCAATGACAGCGACGAGACGCTTCATCCAGCCCTTATACGCCTTTAATATCGGAGACCTGTTTCACGATGCTGACGAATTCATCAGCCCTCAGGCTGGCGCCTCCAACCAGGGCCCCGTCGATATCCGGTTTTCTCATGAACTCGGCGATGTTCGCGGCGTTGACGCTGCCGCCGTACAGGATACGGATGGTATTGGCAATGCCGCTTCCGTGCTGTTTTGAGATGAACTGCCGGATAAAACCAATGGTCTTATTAGCATCGTCAGCGCTGGCGGACCTGCCCGTGCCGATGGCCCACACCGGCTCATAGGCGATAACGCAGCCGCCAAGAAAATAAAACCGGTCTGAGGAAGCCAATAACTGCCGCCCCAGCACTTCTCTCGTTTGCCCCGCCTCGTTTTCTTCTAGGGTCTCGCCGACGCAAAAAATCGGTTTGAGACCGGCTTTAACGGCCGCTTTTATTTTTTTATTTATTATTTCATCTGTTTCGCCGAAGTATTGCCGGCGCTCGGAGTGCCCGATAATTACATAGTCGCACAGCCCAGCCAGCATTAGAGGAGATATTTCTCCTGTAAAGGCCCCTTTTTCTTCGTAGAATGTGTCCTGAGCTCCCAGTTTGACCGTGCTTCCCTGAACAATCGCCCTGGCCGCCATTAAAGAGACGAAAGGCGGGCAAATCACCTTTTCTACACCGCGGATTTTTTCCAGCCCAGGCCGCATTGTTTTTATCAGATTGACGGCTTCCTCGATCGTCGTGTTCATCTTCCAGTTACCGGCAATCAAAGGCGTACGTGACATTGCAGACTCCTAAGCTCCGAACTTGTTCAATTTCAACGCGTTGGCCATTGCCAGAGGCATTATCTGTGTAGAGCTAATCCGGCCCAGGCCGCCGTTTATGAAAGCCTTCTCAGAGAACTCTTTAACGCTATCGGTGCGGCAATATTTGGAACACAGCAGGACCGGCACCGGATGCCAGCTATGCCCGCTCAGGACGGCCGGCGTCGAGTGATCGCCGGTAATCACCAGCACATCCGGTCCCAGGGCAGTTAAATCGGGTAAAGCTGCATCAATCTCTTCCAGGGCTTCAACTTTACGGGGAAAGTCTCCATCTTCACCGGCGGTGTCCGTCCATTTTATATGCACGAAAAAGAAATCATATTTAGTGTAATTTTCTTTTAGCGTCTTAAACTCGTCATCAAGCGTTGTCATGGTCTCGGCCACTGTCATCCCTACCAGTCGGGCTAGCCCGCGGTACATGGGATAAACGGCGATAGCCAGCGGATTAAGCTTATAGATTTCCTGCATGACGGTTAACCGGGGTCTTTTAGAGAAACCGCGTAATACTATCATATTAGCTGGATAGCGATCGGACAATATTTCGCCGGCCCTGGCGATGAATCGATTTACAATGTCCGCGGTCTTCCGGGCAGCGGTTTTTTCTGCCTTGACTTCGAGGGGAGCCACGCCTGTCCGGGAAGGATCTGAATCAGAGAGTTCAGAACCTAACTTGTCACCGCGCAGGATAACGACAAAACGGTGTTCTCTGACCGGGTATAACTTTATGTCAACACCATCAATCGACATGCCATCCAGTAGTTTGCAGAGTTCCGAGCATTGCCCGGTAGAGATCCTGCCGGCACGGCGGTCGGTGATAATACCTTTTTTATCAATAGTACAGAAATTCCCCCGGGCGGCTACGTCACCCGGTCCAAGCTCGATATCGATGCCTATCGCCTCAAGCACTCCCCTACCGATATTACACTCTACAGGGTCGTAGCCGAATAAAGCCAGATGCCCGGGCCCGCTTCCCGGCGTGATGCCGGGGGCGATAGGGTCGGCCAACCCACAGATTCCAAGCGCCGCTAAAGCATCCAGGTTGGGGATACGGGCAGTCTCCAGTTCCGTCCTGCCGGTCCCGGGGTCCGGCAAGCCGCTCAACCCGTCAATGACCAGCAAGATGATTTTTTCCGGAGAGGTCCGTGAAAGCCCCTTGATCAAATCCAGGTTGTTCATTTCTTGTCCAGTAATGATACCACACCGGGCAGCTCTGTGCCGCTCAGGAACTCCAGGGAAGCGCCACCGCCAGTAGATACAAACGTTATTT
>JBFYTX010000197.1:0-3744 GCA_041300345.1 Dehalococcoidales bacterium
AAGGCGGGGAGGCCGATAAAGTGCTGACGGCGTGATAGAGGGAAGCGTAAGTGGACAGGACCCACATCGTTAGAAAGACACCGCCGAGGACGCCGACCGTCAGGCCGACCAGAAGGGCGGGGGGCAGTATGATAAACACCAGCGATATCAGCCCCGCGATCACCGCCACAGCGGCGAACATCAAGACCGACAGCAGGCCGATGGAAAAGACCTGCCACTCGTGGCCGCGGGTCATTCTCCAGCTCGTCCTTAAAGCGTCGGCGGGTTTCAGGCGGCGGTCGAGCAATAATAGCGGCACAAAGGCCAGCTTGCAGATAAGCACAAAATAGAATACCGCCCAAGCAACGGACAGGAGCGTCCCCAGCGCGGGGACATGGACCGTCAGCAGCCCCAGCAGGAAAGAAACGCCGCCGGGCGCGACGACAAAAACGGCGGTCAACGGGAGGACCTGCCGGTAGTTCCGAAAGGCGGCAAAGATGTCAGCGAGCTTTAACTTTTCACCGCGGACGGCTAGCAGTAAAATAAAAGACAGGCTGAATAACAGCGGCAGGCAATAAAAGATACTGAAAACGCCTCCGGCCAGGCGATATTCCCAGGACAGTGCCTCAACAGCCGCGGGGAAGGACTCCACTTCAAAGATAAAACCGCCGTCGGTAGTATAGAAAGCGATCAATCCCAGGATAACGGCTATGGGAAGATTAAGCGCCAGAAAGATCACCGCCGCAAGGAAGAGGTCGGCAAAGTTCTTCCGCAGGGCGCGGAAGCCGTTACCGAAGGAAGATCTAACGCCCGGCGATAACGCCGTCGCGGACAGGGTCGAGCCGCATTTCACACAATAATTAGCCCCGGGGGGATTCTCCCAGCCGCAATCAGGACAGAACATTAAGCATCACATCCCAAACAGGATAACAAAGTATAGTGATAGTCGTTTTTGAATGTCAAGGGAGGGCTCTGTTTGCATATGGTTATCCGTGCTAACCTCGGGAAGGCGGGGCGGCAGAAGACGTCGGGTTGCTGACGGCATGATAAAGCGATGCCAGCGCCATGTTTATCCACATAATTGAGATAATCACCCCTAAGACAAGGCAAATCAGACCCGCTATAACGATGGGTATCCCCAAAAGTCCTATGAAGAAGACTTTCCAGCCATGGCCGTTGGTCATGCGCCAACTGGCTTCCATGGCCTCCGTGGCTCTCATCTTCCGATCGACGACGAGATACGGCGTGAACGCCAGCTTGCAGGCGATATAAATCCCGGGAACAACCAATAATATAATGCCGGCGATAACCGCCAGGGCGACTAGCGCGCCGGCGCCGACCGTATTCCAGTAGTTCCTGAAGCCTGAAAAGGTATCCCCGATATCTAATTTTTCATTTCGGGCGGCCTTAAGATAGGCGTAGGCGACGCCGAAGTTCAACGGAAAGCCGGCAAAGACAGTATAAATAAGGCTGAAAATCTCACCGATGCCGTTTATAATCCAGGAGATGAGAGATATTAAAAACAGCTCGAAGAAATGCGGCCAGAGCTGCTTCCAGCCGTTGTCATATGACGAGATTACTCCCGGCTCAAATGTCATAACCAAAGATGCACCGCACCTGGCGCAAAATTTAGCGCCCGGTTCAGTTTCTCGACCGCATTCAGGACAAAACATCAAACATCATTTTCCGGCCAGCTTCCAAGTATAATAACGTTCGTTTTGTTTGTCAAGACAAAAACTGGCATTTGGGGCAGATGTAGGTGCCGCGGCCGCGGACGACGATGCGCTCGATCTTGCCGCCGCAGCCGGGGCAATTTTTCCCCACGCCGTGGGCGACGACGAACTCGTCGTGGGCGGTACCCGGTTCGCCTTCAGGCCGGATATAGTTGCGAACGCTGGCGCCGCCCCTGGCTAAAGCTTTACGCAGCACGTGAAGAATGGCACGGTGCAGCTTCTTGATCTCATCCGGGGTAAGGTTACCGGCCGGTTTCAAGGGATGGATCCTGGCCTCGAAGAGGGCTTCGTCGGCGTACATGTTACCGATACCGGCGATGAGGGACTGGTCGAGGAGGACGGGCTTAACGGGGGCTTTACGGCCCTTTAATATCTTCGCTAGCGCGGTGGGGGAAAAGGCGGGGTCGAAGGGCTCAACGCCCAGCATATCGTTTACAGCCGACTCATCGTCGGCCAGCCACATCACGCCGAACTTACGCGGGTCGCGGAAATGGACGGCGGTGCCTTCGTCCAGGTGAAAGACAGCGCGGGAATATTTATCGTCTGCGGGATCGACCAGCAGCGAGCCGGTCATTTTCATGTGCATGACCAGGACGCCCCCGCCGTCCAGGTGAAAAAAGAGGTACTTACCGCGGCGGGAAAGACTGGCGATTTTTTTACCGATAACTCCGGCGCGGAAGGCGGCTAAAGAAGGCCGGCGGACCATTTTATCCCAGAAGATATCCACGCCTTTTATAGAGCGGCCAAGGACGTGGGGGGAAAGCTCGTTTTTGATGGTCTCTACTTCAGGGAGTTCAGGCATCTATTTACGATCCTCTCTGCGTGGTAATTGTCTCACCTCACCCCCTTGATCCCCCTCTCCAAACTGTAGATTTTTTATCTGTGATAGTCAAGTTGTTTGGAGAGGGGGAAGGATATTTGAGAGGGGGCTTCGCCCCCTCTCGCTTTGCACTCCCTGCTTCAAGAAAAAGACGCCCTTCTTAATTGCCCTGTTGTTACCCCTCACCTTAATCCTCTCCCATAAGGGGAGAGGATAAACGCTGAATCTAGTAAATCCAACCTGCTGGTTCCGGCTCCCATATCCAGTACGAGACAGGTTTTACCGGAATGGCATTAGTTTAAACCGGCGAGCGAGATTGCCGCGCCTCCGCCTGTGGCGGATGGCTCGCAATGACAATAGCGGGAGTTTAAGAGGGGCGAAGCCCCTCTTTTATTCTTCCTCCTTCCCTTTACACAAGCCCAAGGGAAGGGGGACACAGGGGGATAGGTTCAATATCATTTCATATCTCCCCAGTTTTTGCCGATCTTGGTGTCCACTTTGATGGGCACATCCAGCTTCACGGCGCAGCACATGATATCGGGGACGAGCTTAAGCATAACCGGCATTTCGTCGTCGGGCACCTCAAAGACGAGCTCGTCATGGACCTGGAGGAGCATCTTGCTGCGCAGGCCGAGCCGGGCCATCTCGCGGTAAAGATTGATCATCGCCACTTTAATGATATCGGCGGAAGTGCCCTGCACCGGCATATTGATGGCCATGCGCTCGGCGGCCTCGCGCACCTGGCGATTGGCTGAGCTAATTTCCTGAATATAGCGGCGGCGGCCCAGCAGGGTTTCCACATAGCCATCGCGGCGGGCCTTCGCCTTGGTCTCATCCAGGTATTGACGCACGCCGGGATACTTTTCAAAATAGGCGCGGATAAATTTACCCGCTTCCTCGCGGGAGAACTCGGTGGCCTGCTCGAGACCGTAGTCGGACATGCCGTAGATGACGCCGAAATTAATGGTCTTGGCAAAACGCCGCATATCAGACGTCACCTGCGTGGCCTCCACGGAAAACAACAGGCAGGCGGTCGCCGCGTGGATATCGGCGTTACCCCGGAAGGCCTCGAGAAGCTGGGCGTCTCGGGAAAGATGCGCCAACGCCCGGAGGTCAATCTGGGAATAGTCGCCGGCGATGAGGGAAGTCCCGGGCGGGGCGATAAAAGCCTGGCGGACCTGCCCGCCGAGCTCGCCGCGGACGGGGATGTTC
>JBFYTX010000202.1:0-7161 GCA_041300345.1 Dehalococcoidales bacterium
CTCCGCCGCTTCGCCGAGGCTATCGGCGACCCCGCTCCCCGCTGGCTGGAAGAAGCCCCGCCCACCTTAGCCGCCGTTCTCGTTCCTAAAACTCTGCTGAATAAGCTCTTTAATGCCGATATCCCTTTAAAACGCCTCCTCAACGGCTCCAGCGAGCTCGAATACATGAAGCCCATCAAGGCCGGCGATGTTATCTCTGTGACAGCTAAATTGACCCGTCTCCGCCAGGTCGCCGGCGCGCAGGGACCCACCCTGTTCATGTTCACCGAAGTCACTTACACCAACCAGTCGGGCGAGGTCGTTATCAAAGGCAAAAATACTTACGTCAAATATTAGGTAAGGGATGCGTTAAAGCGTTAAAGTATTTGGAAATTGCAATGACGCCGATTTATTTCGAAGATATCATTGAAGGCGCGGATATCCCTGCCCTGGTCAAGTACCCCACGACCTTGCAGCTGGTGAAATATGCCGGCGCCTCCGGCGACTTCTACCAGATCCACTATGATAAAGACTTCGCCGTGGCCAGCGGCCTGCCCGGCGTTATCGTCCACGGCTGGCTGGCGCTGGCTTTCCTCGGCCAGATGATTACCGGCTGGATGGGTAGCTCCGGGACGCTGGTCAAACTGAACGGGAGGTATGGCGGTATCAACCGGGTCAACGAAGACATTATCTGTAACGGCAAGGTGACTAAAAAATACGTTGAGGATGGCCGGAACCTAGTCCGGCTGGAGATCTGGGCGGAGAACCCCGCCGGAGAAAAAACGGTCACCGGCTTTGCCGTGGCGGCGCTGCCTTCGCGCGCACCGACGCTATAGCGCATTAACTCATCTGCGCATTTGCGCAATTACTCTGTTGCGCACTTGCTGACTTACTCCAGAGCTTCCGCCAGCAACTCGCTGATATCTTTGGCTTTGGTCCTCTCCTCCGCCCCCTTCGCCTTGAGGCCGTCCTCCAGCATCGTCAGGCAGTAAGGGCAGGCTGTCGCCACGCAGTCGGCCCCCGCTTCAAGAATCTCTTCCGTCCGCCTAACATTGACCCGCTTGTCCGGCGCTTCCTCCATCCACATGTGGCCGCCGCCACCCCCGCAACAGAAGCTGTCGGTCCGGCGGCGCGGCAGCTCGATGTTCCTGCCGCTGATAGCCCTGACTATCGCCCGCGGCTCGTCGTAGATATCGTTATACCGCCCCAGGTAGCAGGAATCGTGGTAGGCAACTTCAAGTGAGACCGGGCTTTTGACCTTTATCCGTCCGTCTTTGAGCAGTCCGGCCAGGAACACGCTATGGTGGACGACCTCGTATTCCCCGCCGAACTGTTTATATTCGTATTTCAGGCTGTTGAAGCAGTGGGGGCAGCTGGCCAGTATCTTTTTCACGTTATGCGCCTTGAGGATCTCGATGTTCTGCCGGCAGAGGGTCTGGAAGAGGTACTCGTCGCCCATGCGCCGCGCGGGGTCGCCGCAGCAGGTCTCCTCGTCGCCCAGGATGGCGAACTTTACCCCCGCGGCCTGCAATACTTTAGCCGTGGCTTTCGCCACCTTCATATTCCTGTCGTCGAGCGCCGCCGAGCAGCCCACCCAGTAAAGAATGTCTATATCTTTCGCGTCGTCGACCGTTACAATGCTGAGTCCTTCCGTCCAGTCGGTGCGGCCGGCGGTCGTGCCGCGGTAGGGGTGCCCGCGCGTCCCCAGGCTCTTCAGGGCCTCGCGGACGGCCTCCGGGAACCGGCTTTTCTCCATCGCCAGGTTGCGCCGCATGTCGATGATTTTATCGACGTGCTCGATGTACACCGGGCAGGCCTGCATGCAGGCGCGGCAGGTGGTGCAGTCCCAGAGGACCTCGTCGGTAATGACCCCGCCGGTCATTTCCGCCGGCTTTTCCGCCGGCTTAAGCTTAAGGATGCCGGGATAAACATCGTAGAGATGAGTCTTTAAATCCTGGATGATCTTTTTGGGATTGAGGGCCTTGCCGCTGCGGTAGGCCGGGCAGGCGTCCTGGCAGCGGCCGCACCTGGTGCATGCGTCGAGGTCGAGAAGCTGTTTCCAGGTGAAGTCCTCGATCCTGTCCGCCCCGAACCGCTCTGTCTTTTGGAGGTCGATGGGCTCCAGCGCGCCGCGCGGCCCCAGGTTCCTGAAAAAGACGTTGACCGTGTCCCAGATGATGTGGAACAGCTTGGTGTTATAGAGCGAGACGTAAGCGATGGCGCCGAAGGAGAGGACAACATGGAACCACCACAGCCCCGTGTGCCAGCCCCGCAGGGTGACATCGCTCGCACCGGCAAAAGCTTTAGCGAAGACCCATCCCCCCGGCGACCACACCGCCCAACCGGGCTCGTTGACCAGTTCCGTCACGGCCAGTCGCAGCCCTTCCACCGCGAATCCCGTGATGATGACGGCGAAGATCAGCGACAAAGTGACCAGGTCGTCCCACCGGTTGTCCAGTCGCTCCGGACGCTTGACATAACGTCGGAACGCCATCATCGCCAGACCGATGATCGCCAGTATCCCGAATCCGTCTACTATTACCGAAAACGCCAGGTATATGTTGCCGGTGAGATATTTCTCCCAGACGCCGACGATCGTGGCTAGTAGAAAAATGATGGCCCCGGAGAAGATGAAAAAGTGCGCCAGACCGGCGTAAAGCTCGCGGGGACGGTAGTCCTTCCGGTCCGCCCCCAGGAACTTGCGGTGGATGACGATATCGGTGAAGGCGGTGCGTAAAAAAACGACCGTCCGCTGCCAGAGCCGGTTAAACCGGTTGGCCTGCCGGCCAACCCGCCAGCGGCGCGGGATCCTGATCAATGCCCAGATAAATATCGCCGTGGCGATGGTCGCCACCCCGTACATTATCCAGGGATATTGAATATTCCAGAAAAGTTGGCGGCTGGGCTCGTCCATATTTTAGTTTCTTAACGGATGAATCTATATTTTAAAATCGATTATAACATAAATATGTTGGGTTGTTTTATTTATGACCGTGATGATATTTTTTCTTTGCTTACCCCCTTATCCCCCTTTCAAACCAGTGTGTTTTAATTTGCTCGGCCTTTTCTTTTGTTTGAAAGGGGGAGAAATTTAGAGAGGGGGCGAAGCCCCCTCTCTTTTTCACTCCCCTCTCCAGCCAAAATATATATGGGTTTTTTAGTGTTCCTGGCTGGAGAGGGGATACAGGGGTGAGGCTTAAGTTAGCTGTTATTCAGCCAATTCTTTGACAACCGCGATATTTGGCTATATTATAAAAATCCAGTGAAAAAACCTCGTCAAGCATGTAATCATATGAGTAACTGCGCAATTGCGCAATCAAGAGAGGTTGTCATTCTGGAGCGGAGCGAAGAATCCGTGAAACCTTCCCTCTCCCTGCCAGCGGGGAGAGGGATAAGAGGAAGAGAGGTTGGTCCATGAAACGCTTCGAGCTTATCGAGCACACCGCGGACATGGGACTCAAGGCTTACGGTAAAGACCTGCCGGAGGCTTTCGCCAACGCCGCCTACGGCATGTTCTCCATCATCGCCGAGCTTGATAACGTGAATGAGACGGAAATGCGCCGCGTCGAGGTGATCGCGGAAGACATGGAAAGCCTGCTCTTCGAATGGCTCAACAGCCTGCTCTATTACTTCGATGTCGAGGGGCTTATCTTTAACCGGTTTGATATTAAAGAGTTCGGCGAAAACCGCCTGGCGGCCGAGTGCCTTGGGGAAATATACGACCCCGCCCGCCATCAAATTAAACTTGGCGTAAAGTCCGCAACCTATCACATGCTGGAGGTCGACCCGGCGAAAAATCAGGTGCAGGTGATCTTTGACGTCTAGGAGGTGCGACCATGCCTGACTGGAACGGCAAACTGGAAAAAGTCGACGATTTCCGCTGGCGTATCCCGAAGAGCTATAGGCCGGGTATGCTCGTCGATGGCCTGGTCTATGCCGACGAGCCGATGCTGAAGCAGATCATCGCCGACCGGGCCCTGGAGCAGGTGGCCAACGTGGCCTTCCTGCCGGGCATCGTCGGCTACTCGCTGGCCATGCCGGACATCCACTGGGGCTACGGCTTCCCCATCGGTGGCGTGGCGGCGGTGCGTATCTCCGACGGCGCGGTATCGCCGGGAGGCGTCGGGTTCGATATCAACTGCGGGGTGCGCATCCTGCGCACCAATTTATCCAGAGAGGAAGTCGCACCTAAGATCAGGGAGCTCGTCGACGCCCTTTTCTACGCCGTGCCTTCGGGGCTGGGCTCCAAAGGCCGGGTCAAGCTCCGTTCCGGTGAGATCGACGAAGTCCTTTTGAAGGGGTCGCGCTGGGCGGTGAATAGCGGCTACGGGCGTAAGGAGGACTTGGACACCACCGAGGAGCGCGGCGAGATGCCCGGCGCCGATCCCTCCCGCGTCAGTGAACGGGCCAAAGAGCGTGGTGTCCCCCAGCTCGGCACCCTCGGCTCCGGCAACCATTTCCTCGAGGTCGCCGCCGTCGACGAGATCTATGAGCCGGAGACCGCCCGTGTTATGGGCATCGACCGCCCCGGCCAGGTGATGCTTTACGTCCACTGCGGCTCGCGCGGCCTCGGCCACCAGGTCGCCGACGACTATATCAAAACCATGCTCGCGGCGATGCGCAAGTACGGCATCGAGGTGCCTGACCGCCAGCTCGCCTGCGCCCCGGTGCGGTCGGAGGAGGGACAGGCCTACCTGTCCGCGATGCGTTGCGCCGCCAACTATGCCTGGGCCAACCGCCAGTGCATCACCCACTGGGTGCGGGAGGCCTTCTGCCGCGTGATGGAGATGGGCGAAGCCACGGCGGGGCTGGAGTTAATCTACGACGTTACCCATAACATCGCCAAGTTAGAAGGCCACGAGGTCGGCGGCAAAAAGGAGCGGCTTTGCGTGCACCGCAAGGGGGCGACCCGCGCCTTTCCCGCCGGCCACCCCGATATCCCAAAGCAATACGCCGCCATCGGGCAACCGGCGCTTATCCCCGGCGACATGGGCCGGGCTTCGTACATCCTGGTGGGGACGGAGCGGGCGATGAAAGAGACCTGGGGCTCCACCTGCCACGGGGCTGGTCGACTGGAAAGCCGGGCGGCCGCCAAAAAGCAGCAGAGCGGCCGCGACGTCCTGGCGGCGCTGGAGGCCAGGGGAATTATCGTACGGGCGGGCAGCCTGTCCGGCCTCGCCGAGGAAGCCCCGGAGGCCTATAAAGACGTGAACGACGTCGTGCGGGTGGCGGACGGGGCGGGCATCTCTAAGAAAGTCGCCCGCACCCGGCCGATAGCCGTGGTCAAGGGATAAAGTAGTGGTAAAGCCAACCGCTAGGGGTGTCCAAGAGGGGCTTACGCCCCTCTTAATATTCTATTCTGGCGCAGTTGAGTAATTGCGCAACTGCGCATTACTTAAGGCTTTGTCGTCACGAACTTTTTCCTGTCTCTTTTACAGATATATTGGATGGTGTGGTTGCCGGACATCGCGGCTGTCGGCATGCCGCCGCCCGGGTTGACCCACTGCCCCGCCATGTAAAAATTGTCCAGTCCGGGGAGGGTCTTTTTCATCCCTGAAGAAGTGAATGATTCGGCGCTGAACATCCATCCCTCGTAGCTGCCGCGCCAGTTGCCGGTATAGCGCACCCAGGTCACCGGAGTGGCCACGTCGCGCATCTCTACCTGCGCGGCTAACCCCGGGAAACGCTTATCGAGTGCAGATACCACCGCGTCGGCGATTTTTTCCTTCTCGGCTTTATAGCGTTCCGGCTCTTTGCTCAATTTCTCCCAGTAATCGTAGTCGGTTTCGAAGTTGACTTTAAGCACGGTCTTGCCCGGAGGCGCCAGGGCGGGGTCGTAGTTATAGTTGAGCACGGTCAAGTTTTTTTGCTCTTTGCCGGCAATATTGATCGGAGTATCGAGCGGGAAAGTAAAACCGCCGATGCTGGCCGGGATTTCCTCGCAGCGGCTCTTCACGCCCAGCCCTACGTACACCAGGGGCGCGAAAAGCTTGGGATTATCATACCTGTTCTTGATGGTGTCATCGACGTATTTCCCCTCGAGCATCTCGAAAATAGCCGTGCGGCCGTCGCCGGCGGAGACCACCCAGTCGGCACGGTGCTCCGTGCCGTCCGCCAGCCTGATGCCGACCGCCTTGTCGTTTTCCACCAGGATCTTGGCGACCCTGGCCTTGAACGTTATCTCCCCGCCGAGGGCGCGGTAGCGTTCTTCGATGAGGCGCACCAGTTCCAGGGCCCCTCCCAGTACGTAGCCCGCCGTCTTTTTATGCTGGAAGCCGAGCATCCAGAAGATCATCATCATGGACGCCTTCATATCGCCGTAGGCCAGCGTAAACGCTTCACGCAGATAGGGGTTTTTACAGCGCTTGAAGAAGTCCGCCATGGATATTTTCGACCATTTTCTCATCGTCATTAAAGAGGGGAGCATCTTCACGGCCTTTATCTTATCCAACCGGCCGTAGAGGTCGCTGGGTTTCTCAACCGGGGTTTCGATGCGGGAGAAAGAGCGTATCCCCTGGGTGAGCTCTTTGATGAAGTCCTTGTCCTCCGGGGCCAGCTCCAGCAGGTATTGCTCAAAACGATCGGCGTCGCAGTAGACACTAAAAGCTTTACCGTCTTTGCCTTCACTGATCGTAAACCGGTCGTGATTGTAGACTTTCCAGTGCCGGGCCGCCCCCAGCTCCTCCCAGAATTTATAGAAGCCGCTGCCCGGGCCGCTGCCGACCAGCCAGTTCATAGCCCCGTCGATAGTGTAGCCCTTGCGTTTCCAGGCGGTGCAGACGCCGCCGGCTTTATCGTGCATTTCAAAAATGGACGTTTTGTAGCCGTTCATCCGCCCGTAGCAGCCGGCCGCCAGTCCGGTCAGCCCGCCCCCGATGATAATGATTGATTTTTCCATCGTCGTTCTCCTTATGTGAAGCGCTATGTCAAGTTAATTATAATACCACACCGGGTCAAGCATGTGTTACCATATGACCGGCGGAAATAATGTACGATTTAGTCGATACCCACGCCCACCTGGAAGAGATTCCCGGCCTGGAAAAGGTCGTTGCCGGGGCTAAGACCGCCGGCCTCACCGGGATTATAGCTGTTTGTTCGGGCATAGCCTCGAACATCAGGACATTAGAGATTGCCGGGAAATATCCGGGGCTCGTTTATCCGGCTCTCGGCTGGCACCCCTGG
>JBFYTX010000221.1:0-2609 GCA_041300345.1 Dehalococcoidales bacterium
GGGGCCTCAAGGATGTTGATGAAATCGTACTGCCCGAGGGTGACATACTGGGCCAGTATTTTCACGCCCATCGCCTCGACCTCTTTGTTGACCTCTTTGATACGCTGGGGGTTGGCTTTTACCGTTTTCCTGCCTTCGTCGGTGAGGTTGGTCATCATAATATAGAGCGGCATGATTTCCTCCTACCTTAAAGTTTTTCCAGCCTCGGTGGCCTTAATCTCATTGTATCTGGATTATAAGACGTAGGCAATTTTTTGTCCAGAATGGTCCTGTTGGTCTTTCCCTGTTCGCGCTAACCTCACTCCTTTATCCCCTCTCCAGCCGGAAGTGATATAATAAAAAAAGTAAGAGCGCGCCAGGGGATAGTGATGGACGATATTATAAACGAAGCCTACGGGATAGTACACTGCAAGGAATGTCCCTGGTATAAGGCCTGCGTCATACCGATGAAGTTCACCGCCGAGGACATCCGCCGCCAGATGGAGCAGGGGATACCGGGGGCAAATACGCCACAGCAGGTGGACGCCGGTATGCAAAACCTGCTTTCCAGCATGGCGACGGCGGCGCAGAACTCGCTTCTGGAAGGGTGCCCGGTTTTTATCCAGCGTTTGAGGACGAGCCCGCAGCTGGGTCAAAGGCTCAAGGAACTAATGCTGAAATGGGGTTCCGAAGAGAACAAGGGGTAAACGCTAGCCGGCCCCGGCCAGCTGTTTGAGCCGGCGGTAGGCCGCGGCCGGATCAGGCTGCAAAAAGATAGCGCTGCCGACGTAGATCACGTCCACGCCCGTCCGGGCGATCTCCCCAATATTACTTTCCTTGACGCCGCCATCGATGCCCGTTTCCATTTCCGGATATAATTTGCGAAACGCGACGATTTTCTCCAATACTTCGGGAATAAATTTAGCGCCGTAAAAGCCCGGGTTGACCGACAGGAAAAGGACGCTATCGACGTCTGTAACCAGCGGGGCGAAGGCATCAACGGGCGTTTCCGGGTTGACGGCCAGCCCGGCTTTCATGCCGAGAGACTTGATTTTACTAATGACTTTTTCCGGGGCAGGGTCAGCCTCGAAGTGGAAAACTATTTTCCGGGCGCCGGCTTTTTTGAAGTCCGCCAGGCAGTCGGCAGGCCGCCTGACCATGAGGTGCGCTTCCCATTTTATCGTTATTTTCAGGGCGGCGATCTGCGCGCAGGAGACGCTCCGCGAGGGCACGAAATCCCCGTCCATGACGTCGAACTGGGCGAAATCCGTAAAGCTTTCCGCCTGCCCGACCAGTTTTTCCAGTGTTTGGGGGTCGTCGGTAAGGATGGCGGGAATGATGCGGACACGATGGCTCATGGTGCCTCCCGGAGATTATTAGTAAGAGTGCCGTCAGACGATATTCTAGGTTGGCGCGCGGCGGGCTGTCAAGCAAATCTACTAATTCCCCTCGTACTTAGCCTCACCCCCTGCCCCCTCTCCAAACAGATTAAAAATAATGAAGGGAAATCTCTTGTTTGGAGAGGGGGTTGAATCTTGAGAGGGGGCGAAACCCCCTCTCGCTGACGCACTCCCTTATAAGACGGATTCTTCGCTACCCTTCGGCGGGCTCAGGATAAACGCTCAGAATGACAGGGAGTATTAAGAGGGGTGAAAGCCCTTCTTTTTATTCTTCCCCCTCTCAAATAAAATATGCTTCGGGGGTAAAAATGTGACTCTATTTGAGAGGGGGATCAAGGGGGTTAGATGGTTTGATACCCGAGTAAATGGAGAACAACGTAGCCGTCAGATTGCCACGCCTCCCGATTACATCGGGATGGCTCGCAATGACAAAAAAAGAGATGGGGGCAAAGGGGGTGAGTAAAGAGAAACAGCTTAATAATAAGAATAAAAAGGGGAGGCCGCTTCACAGCGGCCTCCGTTCACAAAACTGACTTGACGCGTCCCCAGCTCACTTGCGGTGATCACCACCATTCCGGGTATCCGCTTCGAGCGGACTGACTGCCGGATTTTCTATACGAGCCGGGTACGTTTTCTAATCGCCCCGCTCAAGGCAGGGCATTAGACATCCACCTGCCATACTCCGAATAACTTATGAAGCTTCATCGTACACCTCCCGAAGCAGATTCAGGTCGTGCCTTGAGCTTCTTTTAAATTGTAGACACAGTCCCGGAAAATTGTCAAGACGTTTCTTGTGGTTTATCGCACCAGAACGAAAGTACCAAGTAACGGTCTGTTTTTCAATACTCACCCCCTTTATCCCCCTCTCAGACTGTGTCATTACCAATCCCCGGAATATCTTATGTCTGAGAGGGGGAGGAGTTAGAAAGAGGGGTCTGCACCCCTCTTATACGCCCCGGTGGATATTTAGTTACTAAGGGGGAAAGACTTAGAGAGGGGGTGGAACCCCCTCTCTCTTACACTCCCTCTCCAGCCACCACGATACATGGTCTTAATAATGCCGCAGGCTGGAGAGGGCAGGGTGAGGTAATACTTTAATAAATAGAGAAATACACAACTGCTGTTTACATAACGTTGCCGCCGGAGACATGGATGACCTGCCCGGTGATGTAGCCGGTGACGTCCGACGCCATGAGAACGGTGATGTTGGCGATATCCGCCGGCTCGCCC
>JBFYTX010000019.1:0-3131 GCA_041300345.1 Dehalococcoidales bacterium
CTAGCCCGGCGACGTTGGCCGCCAGGCCGATGCCGGCTATGATCATCATCAGCGGGGTCTTTATGGTCGGCAGGTCGGAGAAACGCTGGGCGGCTTCGTAAAAGATGAAGGCGGAGACCAGCACCAGGACAGCGCCGTTGGTGAGAGCGGCCATGATCTCGGCGCGGTGATAGCCGAAGGTGCGGGTGGGGGTGGCGGGGCGCCTGGCCAAGTTCATGGCGAACAGGCTCAGCCCCAGCGCCAGGGCGTCGGTGAGCATGTGGCCGGCGTCGCTTAAGAGTGCCAGGGAGTTGGACAGGACGCCGCCGACTATTTCGGCGACCATGATCACGAGCACCAGCCCGAGGGTTATTTTCAGGGGCCGTCTGTGGGCGTGGCTGTCGTGCGAGTGGTTGTGCATAAGATATCTATAATTATGTTACCCTGAAGAATGGTTACATTCAAGGGGAAATAAAAAAGAGGGGTTTCACCCCTCTTAAACGCCCTGATAAAAAACTTATCACCTAATCAAACACATTAGGATCAAGCGGTGGTGTATGAGTAATTTGCCACCATATGTAAATAAATCCCGAAGTAATTACTAATGTGATCACTATAACTGAAGTAATTGAAATTTTCTTAAGTAGTTTATGTTTGAGGGCAATTGCGATTCCTAATAAAGAAGTTGCGAGAAAAATAATCACTAGTGGCGATATATATTTTATGACACCCCAGGGAAAGCCTCCAATATAGATGATATTATTATTACTGAGGTAGGCTAACTCAAGTATTGCACCTAGTTCCAGCAAACCGCATGTTAGTACACCAATAACGATTCCCTTAATAGTGTCGTTTTTCTTCATTATTTGGAGCCATTAACGGCCGTATTTCTTTTTCCCTTCCACGTACAAATCCCCGCCGTAAATATCGTTGATAACGGTAGCAGGAAAGTCTTTGACCTCTATTCTTAATATGGCCTCCGGGCCGAGCTCAGGATAGGCGATGACTTCCGATTTCACAATCGTTTTCGATAGTAAAGCGCCAACGCCCCCCACCGCCGCCAGGTAGACGGCCTTGTATTTCCTCAGGGCGTCCCGGACCTCTTTGGAGCGCACGCCTTTCCCAATCATCCCTTTTAGTCCGGTGGCAAGGAGTCGCGGCGTATAAACGTCCATGCGCGAGCTGGTGGTCGGTCCCGCCGAGCCGATTACTTTCCCGGGTGGCGCGGGAGAAGGCCCCATGTAATAAACGGTCTGGCCTTTGATATTAAACGGCAACGACTTACCCTTATCTAAAGCCTCGACCATTCTCTTATGGGCGGCGTCCCGGGCGACATATAGCACCCCGGAAAGCATCAGGCTGTCGCCGGCTTTAAGGCCTTCGATAGTTTTATCGTTTAAGGGTAGTGTAATATTTTTGGTCATAGCGTTATTTCTCTATGTCTTGCCGAGTGGCATTGTATATTCACCGCCACCGGCAGGGCGCCGATGTGCGCCGGAAAGCTCTCCGCGTGGACGGCCAGCGCCGTCACCCGCCCGCCGTAGCCCGCCGGCCCGATGCCCAGCTGGTTGACCTTCTTTAAGATCTCTATCTCCAGCTGCGCGGTCTGTTTATCTGGTGAAGGTTCGCCGACCTTCCGCAGCAGGGAGTGCTTGGCCATCAGCATCGCCTTCTCCGCCGTGCCCCCTATCCCCACCCCTACGATGATCGGCGGACAGGGATTGCTCCAGGCTTCGTCCACCGCTTTAACGACGAAGTCCGTTACCCCCCTTTTCCCCGCTGCCGGCAGCAGCATGCCCAGCCGGGTCATGTTTTCCGCCCCGGCCCCCTTGGGCAGTATGGCTATCTTTACCTTATCGCCGGGGACGATATCCGTGTGAATAACCGCCGGGGTATTATCGCCGGTATTCCTGCGGTCGGAAAACGGACGGTCGACCGTCGACTTTCTTAAATAGCCTTCGGTATAGGCCCGCCGCACGCCCTCGTTGACCGCGTCATAAAGGTCGCCCTTAACTATCGCCACATCCTGCCCGATTTCCAGGAAGACGACCGCGCTGCCGCAGTCCTGGCAGAGCGGAATTCGCTCCGAGGCGGCGGTTTCCGCGTTCTTCAAAATGGTATCGATTACCTCGCGTCCGGCGGGCGATTCCTTCATCTGCCGCGCTTTTTTCAGGGCGGCGATGACGTCCTCGCCAAGCCCGTAGTTGGCCCGTTTAAAAAGGTCGGCTACGGCTCGCGTCACCTCGCTGGCTTCGATTTCCCTCATTTTTCACCCTCGGCCAGCATTTTTCTCAGTTCCAGTATCATCTCCGGCACGTCGATTTTCATCGGGCACCGCTCGCGGCACCGCCCGCAGGTCAGGCAGGTGTAGGCGATAGCCGCCGCTTTCTCCAGGTCTTCGTTGACGATGGTCGCCCAGACCGCCCCGATGCCGGTGAAATACTTGTCCCCGAAATGCCCTGCCGTCACCGCGAAGATCGGGCATTCGTAGAGACAGCCGCCGCAGCGCAGGCAGTAGAGCGCCTGCATGAGCTTTGGATACCTGGCCAGCTTCGTCCTGCCCCCGTCGAGGAAGATGACGTGGAACTCTTTCGGCCCGTGCGCGCCGTAGGTGGTGACCTTCTCGATGTCGCCGGTCTTGCTGGGCCCGGACACCAGGCTGACGTAAGAAGGGACAGTGTAGTTGGCGTAGCGCCAGGTGACCTCGCTGACCTTGAAGGCGTCGCTTAACGAGGGGACCAGCTTTTCCATGCCCACCAGCGCTATATGTACCGGCGGCGCTCCCGTGGCCAGCCTGATGTTGCCTTCGTTCTCGATGATGAACAGCGTGCCGGTCTCGGCGGCGACCGCGTTGGCGCCGCTGATGCCGATGTCCGCCCGGAAGAATTTATCTCTTAAATATTCGCGCGCCGCGGCCACCATGTCCGCGATTTCCGCGTCGGGGGCGATTTCCTTGCCGAAAATTTTGGAGAAAAGCCGGGCGACGTCCTCCCGCGGTACGTGGATGGACGGCGAAAGGATATGCATCGGCCGGTCGCCGAGCTTTTGAATGATGAACTCGCCGAGGTCGGTCTCATAGACCTCGTTGCCCTTTTCTTCGAGGTGCTCGCGGAGGCCGATTTCCTCACCGGTCATCGATTTCCCTTTAACGA
>JBFYTX010000024.1:0-5712 GCA_041300345.1 Dehalococcoidales bacterium
GCAGTGGTCGATGATCGGCCTACTAAAATCGCGACTGTATTCCAGCGCTTTTCTCATGATATCCGGGCTGCTTACCGGAGAGCCGTCGTCGCTGTAGGCTACGGCGCCGTTCATCTCCATCTCGTTGAGGTCGGCCAGTTCCTCCCCTTTTCTCCCTATGGTGACGCAGCCGATGGGGAAGACGCGTATGACGCCCTCTCTGGCCGCTACCGTCCTGACGTAGTTCAGCATCGCCTCGTTGTCCAGGGGCGGGTTGGTGTTGGGCATGCAGCAGACGGTGGTGAAACCGCCCCGCGCCGCCGCCAGCGTCCCCGTGGCGATGGTCTCTTTCTCCTCGTTACCCGGCTGTCTCAGGTGGCAGTGGAGGTCGACAAAGCCCGGACAGACGATGAGCCCCGCGGCGTCCAGGACGGCGTAATCCCCGGACGGCATGCCCTCACCCAGCCAGTCGATTTTTCCGTCTTTGACCAGCAGGTTGGCGGTTTTATCGATATCCTGTGAAGGGTCGATGATCCGGCCTCCCCGGATCAGTAATGAATCAGCCATAGCTAGTTATGTCCCCCCGTGAAGTGGCTGGGCCTGAAGCCGTGGGCCTGCGCTTCCTCCTCCGAGTTGAAAGCGATCAGGTTTTCCGGTCGGATGTCCCTGGCCCAGTGGCTGATGGCGCTGTGGTATTTCTTGGTGTCCAGCTTGTGCTCATGCCAGTCCGCGCTCGCCACGAATTTAGGCTCGAAGCCGTGCTCGCAGTAGACGCAGCGCAGCGTTAGAGGCCGCGTGTTGACTACTTTAAACTCGGGTTTGAGGTACTTGGTTTCGGTGGACTGTATAGAAACGCACCTGGGATTGGGACACAGCGGGCGGAGCTCCTGCAGGTAGGCCGGATACTGCGCCGGCGCCGGTGAATCCACCTTCGCAACCTGGATGTCTTTAACGCCCAGGAGCGCCGCGAGCAGCGCCATCCGCACCGGCACCCCGCGGGCTGCCTGCTTGAAGTACATGCTCCGGGCGTCGGTATCGACCTCGTAGTCGAGCTCATCCACGCGCGGCAGCGGGTGCATGACCAGTGATTTCCGGAAAGCCTTGTCCTGGAGTAGCTTTTTGTCCACCACCGGGTATTTTTTCTTCAGGCTTTGGCTTTCTTCGCTGGCGGAGAACCTTTCCTTCTGGGGCCGCGTAACGTAAAGGGCGTCTACCCCTTCCCGCAGCTCTACCTGCATGCCGATATCGGGCATCATCGCCAGCTGGTGGGGGCTGTCCGGCGTGGTGTAGATAGCGTCCACCGGGAAGACATTGTCTTTTTCGGTCTCCTCGGAGGCATCCAGCCTTTTTACCTCGCCGCCGTACTCGGTGACCAGCTTATCGATGATATGCTGGGGCACCTCCAGGCCGCGACTCGGGCAGAAGAGGATGTCCGCCCCGAACCGCGCCAGGGCGAAAATCAGCGAGTGGGTGGTGCGCCCATATTTCAAATCGCCCCAGAGGGCAATTTTCAGACCTTTGATGCTCTGGCGTTCTTTGATGATGGTATAAAGGTCCAGGAGGGTCTGCGTCGGATGCTGGTGGCCGCCGTCGCCGGCGTTGATCACCGGTATGCCGGCGTAATCGGCAACGACCTTGGCCGCGCCTTCCCAGGGATGGCGGATAACGATGATGTCCGCGTAGCTCCCGACTATTCTCGCCGTATCGGCGATGCTTTCGCCTTTGGCCAGGCTGCTGGCGCCGACGTCCGAGGCGGTGATAACGCTGCCGCCGAGGCGGTGCATGGCCGCCTCGAAAGACAGCCGGGTGCGCGTACTCGGCTCGAAGAACAGGCTGGCCATGACCTTGCCCTGGCAGAGGCCGTACTGGGCTTTCATGTCCGCGGACATCGCGTCGGCCAGGGCGAATAGCCCCAGCATCTCGCCGTTGGAGAGGTCGTCGATGGTTACCAGGCTTTTATTTACCAGGCTCATGGTAACTCCTCCTTTCCCCGATTGCATCGGGGTCCGTCTGGCTGTGGGAGGGCTGGCTATTATTCATGTTTACGATGGCAACCTCGTCAACGCCATCGGTCTCGGTCAGCCTTACCTGGATATCTTCGTGGCGCGCGCTGGGGATGTTCTTGCCCACATAGTCGGCGCGGATGGGCATTTCGCGGTGCCCGCGGTCGATGAGCACGGCCAGCTGTATGGAGCGCGGTCTGCCGAGGTCGATGAGGGCGTCCATGGCGGCGCGGATGCTCCGGCCGGTGAACAGGACATCATCGACGAGCACCACTGACATGGCGGTGATATCGGCGGGGATTTCCGTGCGCTCGACCACTCTCTTGACGTCTTCGGGAGAGAGGTCATCGCGGTAGAGGGAGAAGTCGAGCGCCCCCACGGCCATCCGGGAGCTCTCGTACTTTTCAATGCTCTCCGCCAGGCGTTTGGCCAGGGGCACGCCCCGCGTGTGCAGCCCTACGAGGATAAGGTGCTCGGTCGACTTGTTGCGTTCGATGATTTCGTGGGCGATGCGGGCCAGGGTGCGCCGGATGTCCTCCGCCGTCATGACGATTTTTTCGGACATAAAAAACCCCTTGCTTCCGGCGGGCAAGAGGTTAGAGGTCACCTGTGTTCGGTTGTATCCCCTTGCCGGCCTCTCTGGACTGGCTTAAAGGTTAGGTTGGGCTCCTTTTTAGCTGTTTTAATTATTATAGCAGAAAACGGGAAGTGCAGCAAGCAATATATTTTTTTAGTAGTCAATCTGAATACCTATCTAATATCCTTGACGATATAAGCTAAAGTGGTAGAATAATTGAAAGTGGTAAAGTAAAAAGACTAATATATCTTTCCTTAAACACTTTGGGATTTTGGTTAACAATTATGAGTTTTTTAGAAAATGCTGGTGCCGAGATAGTTGGTGGTATTGTTGGCGGGGTCGTGGTTCTATTATTACCCTTTTTATTACGTTATTTTAGATTGTTTGAATTACGTTTCTTGAGTCATAAAGAAATCGTAACTGCCGAACACATGAATTTATATACGGCATTAGCAGTTCCAATAGGGGAATCAACTATTCGGTTCAGTATCCGTCCTCGGAGAGGTGTGATACTCAATAAATTTAACATTGCATTCTTTAATATGGGGATTATTCCATTGGGATTTGGTGAAAGGCGTAATATAGAAGTGTTAACGGTCGAGAGAATGCGTTATTTAAAAAATAATAACAATTGGGAAGAATTAAGGGATTTTGAAGTTGGTCATGATTATGCTTTAGCTAATTTATCTAATATACCGGAAGCAAGTCTTGCCTCTGGGAAACGCTCAATGTTCGAAATAGATATTAATGTAGATAAAAATATGAAGAATTGGCAAGGTATTTTTGCAGTACAGATACTTTTTATGCGCGACGGTAATCCAGATAAGAGAAATATTCATTCAAAAATGTTTGTTTATAACATCAAAAGGAAGAAACCACTTCGTACTTTTGGTAAAAAAGTAATATTTACTGAACTTAATTAATTTTGTTATTTCTTCTAATATGTTTAACCTGCCCATCTTGCTTATCCGTGTTATAATAAACTATAATTTCCTATTGGCGCAGGGGTGTAGCTCAGCTGGTAGAGCAGCGGTCTCCAAAACCGCCGGTCGTGGGTTCGAGTCCTGCCACCCCTGCCAGTTTTTTTAGAGGACACGCCGAGGTGGTGGAATCTGGTAGACACGCCATCTTGAGGGGGTGGTGCGCGTAAGCGCGTCGGGGTTCAAATCCCCGCCTCGGCACCATCTACCAATCCAGGAATAAAAGATGAAAAAGTACGACTATATTGTGGTGGGGAGCGGCATCGGCGGGCTCTACACAGCGCTGCTGGCTAAAGAGCAGGGCAGTGTCCTGGTCATCACCAAGGGCAGCATCGACGATACCAATACCAAGAACGCCCAGGGGGGCATCGCCGCGGCCATCGGCAAAGGCGATTCCCCCGGGCTCCACCTGCAAGATACCATCAACGCCGGTGCCGGCCTCTCCGACGAAGAAGCGGTGAAAATCCTGGTCAATGAAGCTTCGGTGCGCATCGCGGACATGGTGCGCTACCGTGTCCCCTTCGATACTTTAGAGGGCGAGATCGCCCTGACCATGGAGGCCGCCCATAGCGTCCCCCGCATCCTCCACGCCGGCGGTGACGCCACCGGCGAACACATCGAGCTGGCTTTAAGCCAGCAGGTGCGCGCCGCGGGGATACAGGTGCTGGAGAATTTCCTCGCCACGGAGATCCGGCTGGAAAAAGGCAGGGTGGCCGGTATACGGGCGCTGGACTGCCGCACCGGCACTTTCGAAGAGTTCGAATGCGATTTTCTTATCCTGGCGACCGGCGGCGCCGGCCAGCTCTTTAAATACAACACCAACTCGGGTATCGCCACCGGTGACGGCATCGCACTGGCTTTTAACGCCGGCGCCGAGATCGCCGATATGGAGTTTTTCCAGTTCCACCCCACCGCCCTGCGCATGCCCGGCGTGCCGCCGTTCCTGATATCGGAGGCGGTCAGGGGCGAGGGGGGAGTCCTGCGTAACAATAAAGGTGAGCATTTCATGTCCGGCTATCATGAAAAGGCCGACCTCGCGCCGCGGGACGTCGTTGCCCGCAGCATCGTCGCCGAGATGAAAAAATCCGCCACGGACCGGGTCTTCCTGGATGTCACTCACCTCCCCGCCCATACTATCACGACCCGTTTCCCGCACATCTACCGCTACTGCCTCGACCACGGCCTGGATATTACGCGCGACCTTATCCCGGTGGCCCCCGCCGCCCACTATATGATTGGCGGCATCAGGGTCAACACCTGGGGCGAAACGAATATCGCCAGACTGTTTGCCGCCGGCGAGGTGGCCTGCACCGGCGTCCATGGCGCCAACCGCCTGGCCTCGAACTCCCTGCTGGAAGCCATCGTCTTCAGCAAGAGGATCGTGGAAAGGACCGCCGGCAAAGCTAAAGAAAAAACCTCCAGCGAAGGCTCGGCCAGGGACATCTACACGACACTCGGCCAGAGGCCGTCGTTAAAAGCCGTGCCCGCGCCCGGTCTGGCCGGCCTCCAGCAGCTCCTCTGGGACAAGGCCGGCATCATCCGCGATAAAGACGGACTCAACCGGGCGGCCGGCATCCTGGCCACCTGGCAGCAGTCCCTCCATGCCCCCACCGACCAGCCTTCCTACGAAGTGAGCAATCTTATCCTTACCGGCCGGCTGTTGACGGAAGCGGCTTTGATCAGGGAAGAGAGCCGCGGCGCCCATTTCCGGACGGACTTCCCCCAGACCTCGCCCAGGTGGCAGTGCCATATCGTGTGGAGGAAATAGCTATCAGCTGTTAGCGATTTGCTATCAGCCCCTCCGTTCTCAAAGCTGGTAAGTTGATCACCGGGTTGATAATTCATAATTTATACATTATCCTAATATAAGCTAAACAGTACATAAAGAATTTCGTAAAGGGGAACCAGTTCGTGGCTAAGAAAAAGAAAGAAGAAAAACCCAGGGAATATACCCGGCGCCAGCTCTCGCATTTCCAAAAACAGCAGCGGCGCCAGCGAGTGATCTTCATCAGCGGCATATCGATTATCGTCGCGATTGTCCTGATCGTCATGCTGGGGTGGTTCTTTACGGAATACCGCCCCCTGCATCGGACGGTTATTAGAGTAGCCGATAGCGAGTTCAATACCTCTTTTTATATCGATACGCTGGTAGCCACCGCAAAGGAAAACACGG
>JBFYTX010000055.1:0-5881 GCA_041300345.1 Dehalococcoidales bacterium
TTTTGAATTAGGAATTACGTAATTTTTAGTTGGCATTGCTTGAGAAAGCATTAATAAACGTTTATATTCTTCAAACGCCTGGTTATATATCTCGTTATCATCTTTTCGAATTACTAATATACCCATCTCCCTATTGTGTTTTTCAGAAAAATCATAAAGATTCATAGAAGTTATTACCATTGATTCTTCATTAAAATAGCATTTAGCATGAAGATTTTCCAGGAAATATAATGATAAGTGCTTTAAAGAGTCCAGTTGAGTTCTTGCTCCTTCATCGATATCTTTATTTTTACCATATATCAAAGTTATGTTGATTCCTCTTGAATCGTCGGATAACAGGTTTTGATGTAGGTTTCCCGGTATTTTAATGTATGGGGAAATTAATACCAAGTTGTTTTGCGCATTATTAATAATGTCTTCTACGGCAGATGTAGTTGATGCAGTAGTTAGAAATTTAGCCATTTATTTACACTATAATATGATGCACTAGCGCAAGGTTTCGCATAAAATAATAATTCAATTGTGTCCAATTTACTTTGGTGTTTACCACCAATTTAAAGAGGAAAAACCCTCAATAAATAGGAAATACAAAAGAGGTATTGACGAGGGAAACATTATCTCAGAAAGGAGGCAAACGACCTCCGCATTTTTTCAAGGCTAAATGGGGTACAGAAATCCCTCACAATCCCCCTTTGCTAAAGGGGGAAGCGATAACCGGATCTCCTTTTCCCATCACCCCGAAGAGTGTGATTTTCCCACGGGGCGTCTAAGAGGGGTGCAGACCCCTCTTTTCTTTTCTTCCCCCTCTCAAACAAGAAACACAAGGGAGAACTTTAAATGTAACTGTTTGAGAGGGGGACCAAGGGGGTGAGTAAAGAACCCATGCGCACCAGCAGGAATCCAATTTATTGCTAACCGACCCCCTTTTTTGGTAAATTAAGACGTATGGTTTCCCCGGCGCAGGAGGTGACGTTATGAAAGACGCCTATGCCAGAGCCGGTGTGGACATCGACGCCAAGAACCTCTCCAACCGCCTTATCGGCAAAGTAGCCAGCCAGACCTACCGCCCCGAAGTCCTCAGCGACGCGGGGTTTTTCAACGGGATGTACGAGCTCAAGGGCTACCGGCGGCCGGTGCTCGTCTCCAGCACGGACTCCGTCGGCACCAAAGTAAAGCTGGCCGCTGCCATGGGCATTTATGACACAATAGGCATCGACATCGTCAACCACTGTGTCAACGACATCTTCACGTGCGGAGCCAGCCCGCTCTTCTTCCTCGATTACATCGGCATCGGCAGACTCATCCCCGAAAAAACGGAGTCGATCGTGCGGGGGGTGGCTAAAGCCTGCCGGGAGGTCGACTGCGTGCTCATCGGCGGGGAAACGGCGGAGATGGCGGACATCTACAGCGGGGAGGACTTCGACCTGGCGGGGTTCGTCATCGGGGCGGTGGAGAAGGGCAGGATAATCGCGGGGAAGGACATCATCAACGGGGACGCCGTGCTGGGACTGCCTTCCAGCGGGTTACATACCAACGGATACAGCCTGGCGCGGCGGATATTCGGGGAGAGCCGGGCGGCTTTAAAGAAAAGATATCCAGAGCTGGGCAGGCCGGTGGGCGAGGCGCTGCTGGAGCCGCACCGCTGCTATTACAAACCCTTAAAGCCGCTGCTGCCGCTGATAAAGGGACTGGCGCATATCACGGGCGGGGGACTGATAGATAACGTGCCGCGGATACTGCCGGAGGGGCTGGCGATAAGGTTCGACAGCAGGAAATGGGCGGAGCCGCCGATATTCCCGCTGATGCAAAAGATGGGAAAGGTCGCACGCGAGGAGATGTATCATATTTTCAATATGGGCATCGGGATGGTGGTGGTCAGCGCGCCGGAGAACGTAAGTAAATTAACGAAAAAGCTGCCAGAGTTGATGGTTATAGGGGAGGTTAAGAGGCAGGGGAGAGGGAAGAGGATAGTTATTGAATAAAGTAACAACCGCCAGGTAACAAGTATCAAGGGGGGATAAAGGTGAGGTGGAAAAGTGAAGCGGAAAATGAGAAAGGAGCTGGATGAGAGCGATCATCAGCGTATCGGATAAAACAGGGGTAGCGGAGTTCGCCAGGGGGCTGGTAAAGCTGGGCTACGAGATAATCAGCACCGGCCATACTAAAAAAGCCATTGAAGAGGCAGGCGTGCTGGTCAAGAGCGTCTCGGACATCACCGGCTTCCCTGAAATACTCGACGGGCGGGTCAAGACGCTGCACCCGATGGTCCACGGCGGCATCCTGGCACGACGCGACCTCCCCGCCCACATGAAAGAGCTCAAAGAAAAGAAAATCGAGAAGATAGACCTCGTAGCGGTCAACCTCTATCCCTTCGTCCAGACGATCGCCAAGGAGGGCGTGACGCTCACGGACGCGCTGGAGAACATCGACATCGGCGGGCCGGCCATGATACGGGCATCCGCCAAGAACTTCCCCGGCGTGATCATCGTCGTCGACCCCAACGATTACCCCGTCGTACTAGAAAAGCTCGAAAAGGGAGACCTGCCTTTAGAGGAGCGCCGGCGGCTCGCCCAGAAAGCCTTCCAGCACACGGCCATTTACGACACAGCCATCGCGCAGTACCTCAGGAAAGACGAGGAAAACCTGCCGGAGGAGCTGACCATCGCGATGAGGAAACGCTACGGGCTGCGCTACGGAGAGAACCCGCACCAGAAGGCGGCCTTCTACGCGGAGGTGGCGGCGGGGGCAAAGCAGAACACCGGCATCACCCGGGCAAAGCAGCTCGGCGGGAAGGAGCTATCATTTAACAATATCCTCGACGCGGACGCGGCGTGGGGGGCGGCGGTGGATTACGCGGCGCCGACGGTAGCCGTGATAAAGCATACCAACCCCTGCGGTCTGGCTAGTCATAACGACATCGCCGAGGCCTACAAACGAGCCTTCAGCGGCGACGAGGTGGCGGCCTACGGGGGAATAGTGGCCGCCAACCGGACGATCACACTGGCCATGGCCGAGGCCATGCGGCCAGTCTTCTATGAAATAGTGGTGGCCCCCGGCTACGAGCCGGAAGCCCTGAATCTGTTAAAAGAGAAGAAGAAAGACCTGCGCATTCTGGAGGCGGAACTCCCGCCCGGCTTCGGCAAAGAGGAGTACGGGTATATCGATTACAGGAGAGTTAAGGGCGGCTTCCTGGTGCAGAACTCGGACTCCGTGCCGGAAAACAAGGTGGAGATGAAAGTGGTCACCAGGCGCGCGCCCACGGCCAAAGAAAAAGAGGACCTGCTCTTCGCCTGGCGGGCGGTCAAGCACGTGAAGTCGAACGCTATCCTGCTGGCGAAGGACAAAATGATAACGGGGATGGGGGCGGGACAGCCCAGCCGGATCGTCAGCGCGCAGATAGCGGGGGAAAAGGCGGGGGCTAAAGCGAAAGGCAGCGTGCTGGCCTCGGACGCGATGTTTCCGTTCGGGGACGTGGTAGAGCTTGCGGCCAAACTCGGGGTCACGGCGATAATACAGCCGGGCGGGTCGATACGCGACCAGGACTCGATAGACGCCGCGAATAAGTATAATATTGCGATGGTGATGACGGGGGAGAGGCACTTCAGACACTAAAGTATAGTCATCCTGAGGGAGCGAAGCGACCGTGAGAATCTGAACATAGGCGTGTTGATGTCTAATAACAGATTCTCACGAGTTTCCGACTAAGTCGGAAACTCTCAGAATGACATTTTGAATGTTATTAAAACGACTCTAAAAGGGGAGGTAGGCTATGCCTTACGCCGTCCTGGTCATCGACATGCTGCGGGGGTGCATAGATAAGGTTTGCCCACCCTACCGCGGCGACCGCGCCTGCTGAAGCGGGTGATCTAGAAAGGAGCTAACGATATGACGTGGGCAGATATACAAAGCTTTCTGGAATCCTGGTTCGTGAATCCCGGCATCGAATGGCAGCATATCCTCATAGCAATCGGCGTGGCGCTGGTTTTCGGGGGGATATGGCTGGCGCTCTACCAGCAGCCGCGTTCCACCGTCCTCTGGTTTCCGTGGATAATGCTCTTCGGCGCATTTTTCACCGTGGTGGCGATAGCCCTCGTCCAGCTGCCGCTCCAGTATTACATCGGCCAGGGCATGTCGGATACCTGGAGCCAGGGCACCCTTAACGACTGGCTGCTGCTGGCGGGCATACCGATGATCCTCGTCGGCGGGCTGGTCCAGGAGGGCGCTAAAATGGTGCCGATGGTGGCGTGGTGGCGGGGGCGCAAGAACCTCGATCCCAAAATGGGGCTGGCCATCGGGGCGATGGCCGGGTTAGGTTTCGGTATCTTTCGCAGCTTCTGGATAAACGCCTATACCTTAGGCAGCGGCTGGTCGTTCGAACTAATCGGCGAAAACTGGTTCGGCGCGATCTCTCCATGGTGGCAAAGCTTTTTCTTCATCGGGCTGCAAGTCGCTACATCTGCCCTGGCAGGGTATGGACTGGCCAAAGGCCGGGGCTGGCAATTCTATCTCATCGCCGCCGGAATAAACAGCCTGATGAGCTACTCCTTCGTGCTTTACCAGAAAGGATATTTAACCGATAACCAAACGGCAATATACCTGGCGGCAGGGGCCGTGCTGGTGACCATCATTGCCCTGTGGCTGAGATACCGTAAAGAAAAAGTGGAGGAACCGACACCGCCGGTCGAGCCCGCACCAACCATCAGTGTTTAGCGGGGACGGAACTCCAGGCGGAGGACTTTTAACGTTCTGCCGGTGACTTTTAGACGCTCGTCGATACGATAGCCGACGACCCAGAGGACTTGCTCCGGCGAGACTACGACGGGGATAAACCGGCGCCACGACCGCGGCACGCGGGCGTCGATCATAAACCGGTTCAGCTTCTTAAAGCCGGCCATGCCCAGCGGCTGAAAACTATCATCTGGAAGCGGGGCACGGACGAAAAGCCGGCTGCCCGTGCGGGCGAAGTCCAAATAAGCGGTAAGGTCATCGGCGTTTGATGCGACTTCAGACGGCGACAGCACATTCGCCGCTATCGTCCAGCCGGAGACACGGGTCAATCCGGGGATATCCAGGGCGGTCTCGCCTTCAAGGGGAGGAAAGGGACAGAGAGAGGCCGGGTTTTTGGCCAGCACATACCTGTCGTGCTCGACCGTAAAGGTGAGGCCGAGGGGCAGGCCAAGGACTTTTCCGGCGGGCTTTTCCAGGGCACCGAGGAGGTCCTCGATATGGCCGGCCTCAATATCTTTCAGGCTGCCCAGTGCCGACTCCACGGCGCGGCGCAATAAATAGCGTTTCAGGGCTGGCGGTAAAGCGGAAAGCCCTTTTTTATCGATGACGAGCGCGCCGTTCCGCTCATGGACAATCCCGGGCCAGAACCGGGCGACAGCCTGATCAATAAAGTCCAAATCATCGGCGGCGATAGCGGCCGTGCGCCGCAGGGCTTCATCGACGCGGGGATTATATTGCCGCAGCTCGGGAATCAGAAAGCGGCGTACCCTGTTCCGGAACGGCTCCGCCGAGAGATTCGAGGAGTCGATACGGGGCTTTAGCCGGCGGGCGCGGCAGAAAGCGGCGGTCTCGGCCCGGGTCATCTCCAGCAAGGGCCGGATAACGGTAAGATCGGACCCTCCGGAGCGCCTTTTCACCCTCACCTTTTGTTCCTCTCCCATCAAGGGAGAGGGTAATAGGAAGGGGCGATATCTATTGATGGGCAGCAGGCCCCGCAAGCCACGGGTACCGCTGCCGCGGAGCAGGTGCATCAGGACGGTCTCGATATGGTCGTCGGCGGTATGGCCGACCGCCACCGCCGACGCGCCGACAGACTCAGCCACGCGTGACAGGAAAGAATAGCGGACCTCGCGGGCGGCTTCTTCCAGGGAAA
>JBFYTX010000056.1:0-4023 GCA_041300345.1 Dehalococcoidales bacterium
TGTGCGAGGGGCTGGTGGGGGGACTGGGGCTAGCGCCGGGGGCGAACATCGGGGAGGGGATAGCGCTATTTGAGCCGACGCACGGCAGCGCCCCCAAGTACACGGGCCAGAACAAGGTCAACCCGATGGCCATGATGCTCTCCGGGGTCCTGATGCTGCGGCACATCGGGGAGGAAAAAGCGGCGGACAGACTGGAGAGGGCCATCGCGGCAGTAATCAAAGAGGGAAAGAGCGTCACGTATGATATGAAGTCGAGGCGCGACGACCCCAGCGCCGCAGGGACGTCGCAGGTGGCCGACGCGGTGATAGAGAAGTTGAAATAATATTAGTTTCTATTGGTGACCTATCCCCCTACCCCCTTCCCTTGAAGGGAAGGGGGTGGTTTTTTAGAGGGGGCTAGCGCCCCCTCTAGCTAACACACTCCCCTGTAAGAACCGAGGCGTTTAAGAGGGATGAAAGTGTGACGAAAATCCCTCTCCTGTCTCCCCCGTATCGAGTACGGGGCAGGCTCACACAAAAGGGAGACGCCGATACCCGGAGTGAAGCATACCATTGAGAAGAGGCGTGGGCTTGTCGGGGCAGGGCGTTTAAGAGGGGCGAAGCCCCTCTTCTTTTTCTCCCCCTCTCCTTTCAAGGAGAGGGGGCAGGGGGTGAGGTTTTCACCGCATCAATACAGGAAATATATTTGAAGTAATCGATCCCGATATGTTAAAATCCCCCTGCGATATTTGTTGAGAGGAGTGACATGGATAAAAAGGAAATCCTCAAGTTCATCACCGAAAACCCGATATCATTCCTGGCAACGGTCGACGGGACCAAGGCCAGGGTGCGCGGTATGGAGACATTCCGCTCTGACGACAAGGGGCTGATCTTCTACACCAGTAAATCGAAAAACGTCTTCAAGCAGATTGCTAAAAACCCCGAAGTAGAAGCCTGCTACTTCGCCAAAGGCGCCCAGATAAGGGTGAGAGGCAAGATGGAAGTCCTCGAAGATATGGCGTTAAAAATGGAAATAATAGAGAAGCGGCCGTTCCTGAAGCCGATGTACGCCGTCAGCACTGAAGGCATGGCGGTGATGCGGCTCAAGGGCAAAGCCACCACCTGGAGCATGCAGGACATGGCCGCGCCGACCACGTTTGTAAACCTATAGAACGAAGGAGAGCCATCATGGACAAGAAAGAAATACTCGCGTTTATCTGTAAAAATCCCGTGGCTTACCTGGCGACTGCGGAAGGCAAGAAGCCGCACGTACGGGCGATGGGGACGTACCGGGCAGACGAAAACGGCATCATCTTCGCCATGCAGTCACCCAAGGATGTTTATAAACAGCTCGTGAAAAACCCGGAAACGGAGCTATGCTATTTTGCCGACGGCGTGCAGGTGAGGGTCAGCGGCAAACTTGAACCGGTGACAGTAATGGCTCTGAAAAAAGAAATCGTAGAAAAACGCCCGTTCTACAAACCGGGGGTGGACGAAAACGGCTGGGACTACGTGGGGGCATTTATTATGAAGCACGGCAAGGCCAACGTCATGGACATGAAAGGCCCTCCCACCCCGCCCGGAACGCCCAAGACTTATATTACTTTATAGGTGTGCCATGAACCCCGAGAAAAGCCAACCCGACTGCGTTTTCTGTAAAATCGCCAGCGGAGAGATACCGGCGAAGATAATCTACCGCGACGACGAGGTATTCGCGTTCCCGGACATCAACCCGATAACGCCGGTACATATACTGGTCGTATCGATAAAGCATATAACGTCGCTGGCGGAAATGCCGGATAAAGAGACGCCGCTCGCGGGAAAGATGGTCAGGGCAGCCAACCAGATAGCCAGAGAGCAGGGGATAGCCAAAAGCGGCTACCGATTGACTATCAACAGCGGGGCGGACGCGGGACAGCTGGTGCCGCACCTGCACATGCATCTCATGGGGGGCAGGCACCTGGACTGGAAACATTAGGATTTTTCAACCTACCCCCTTAATCCCCCTCCCTTTGAAAGGGAGGGGGAAGTATTTTTGAGAGGGGCTTCGCCCCTCTCGCTGCGCACTCCCCTGTAAATAAAGGCATAAAATAATCAATCCAGGTCTTTGGCACATTATATGGTATTATTTAATAACGAAGAATGAGGCATTTAATGGCCGAAAGGCGATTAGGGCCGGTATTCAACTTCATCGTGGATACCTACGATAATATCAGGTTCGTGCGGGGGCCGGCCGAACGGCTGGTGGAAACAGCAGCGATAAAACAGGGAGAGCGCGTCCTGGACATAGCCTGCGGTACCGGCTGGGCGACCCTGGCGGCGGCGAAGGCGGCGGGGGAAAAAGGGAAAGTTACCGGCATAGACATCGCCGAGAAAATGCTGGACCTGGCCAGAAAAAAGACCCAGGCCGCGAACCTGACCAACATAGAATACGACATTGGCGACGCGGAGTCGCCGGACTTTAACGACGGCAGCTACGATGTTGTACTCTGCGCGTCCTCGATATTCCTGCTCGCGGACATTCCTAAAGCCCTTAAAGAATGGCGGCGCGTCCTGAGGCCGGGAGGCAAGGTGGCCTTTTCAAGCTTCGGGGCGGAATTCATGCGGCCGGCCTACGGACTTTTCCTGGAGCGGTTGACCCGCTACGACGGGATGGAGCTGCCGGGCCCGCAGGCCAGCGCCAGGACGGGCACGCCGGAGAAATGCCGGGCGCTGCTCGAGGGGGCGGGATTTAAAAACATCGACGTTGTCCCGGAGCAACTCGGCGCTTACCTGAGGGACATCGACGACTACTGGCAGGAAGTATCATCAACGATCATGAAGGTGCGGCTGAACCGGTTCAGCCCCGCCGTGCTGGAAAAATTCAGGTCGGAGCACCTGGCCGAGGTAGCGCCGCTGGTCACGGAAAAGGGCATCTGGATAGACGCGCCGGCGCTTTTCAGCACGGCGATAAAGTGAGCGACGATACAGGGTAAACCAGGGAGGAAAAAGTAAAGGGAGGAGAACTTTGTTTACGGCCGTACTCAAAGGCCCCCTCCCTGTTACATGGGTTAGCTCTTTACGCCCGTTTTATAATCGGGACCGAAGTAATCTGATGTAGTTTCAAATAATATAACGGGAAAAAGAGCCGAAGGTTAGCACCGGCAGATAGAATTATCGACACGAAGAAAATGTTTCTATTTGATGGTTGATCCTTACTACTCACCCCCTTAATCCCCCTCTCAAACAGGTTTATGAATTATGTTCGATATATTCCCTGTTTGAGAGGGGGAAGAATTATTGAGAGGGGCTAACGCCCCTCTCGGCGAGCTACTCCCTTTTTATACGGGGTGTTTGAGAGGGGGCTTCGCCCCCTCTCTTCTTAACTCCCCTCTCCAGCCGGGAAAATTCCTGGATTATTCAATGTACCAGGCTGGAGAGGGGCAGGGGTGAGGTTAGTATGAAAAACCAAAAGCAAACAGAACCAACAAGAAAGGGGAGTATCACTACTCCCCCTTTTCTTGACCCGGTAATGAAAGGCTAATTGCTTTTGAATGGTTTGGGCCCGCCCAGCCAGGTAGTTTCGTGCTCGTGGGCGAGGCAGATGGCGGTAAAAGCATAGGGCCTATCCACCCGACGGGTAATCAGCGGGCAGTGGACGAGTCCTTTAGGGGCTATAACGACCGAGGGGGTATCGAAGACATGGACCTCCTGCTCCTCGCCAAAGCGGAACTCGATCTCCGCCCCGAGATAATCGGGACGGGCGGGGTCGAGGCCGACGAAGACCAGGGCCTCGTCATTGGGATGAACGTGCGGGTCGTGCTCATGCCAGAGACCGGTGCCGGTATGGAAAGCCCAGGTGAAATTCAATAAAAAGCCGGGGGTATTTTTACCGGTCCAGAAAGCCATAAAGTCGGCGTTGCCGCCCTTTTTCCGCTTCATATCGCGAAGCTCCATGCGGGAAATCATCGGGCCGCACCTATTGACGAGGGGATAGGCCTGTTTTCTTTCGGCGAGCTCCGTGGTCTTATCCTCGGCGTCGACGGAAATAGCCAGGAAACCGTA
>JBFYTX010000142.1:0-17285 GCA_041300345.1 Dehalococcoidales bacterium
ACTACGACAAACTGGATAAAGCCTTTACTAAATACATACTGGATTTCCAGCCCGACGCTCACAGTAGCGTAACTAATTCTCCACCGGGAAGACTCCACGACATTATCGATTACAAGCTTTACGCATGGCCGGGCCACGGCGTCCCTAAAGAGGCATCCTACCAGGCCAAAGAGAGCGACTACATGAAAGCCAACGAGTACGACGACCTGATAGCTGACCCCACCTATTATTTCCTCACCCGCTGGCTGCCGCGCGTCATGGGCAAACTCGAAGTGCTGCAGGCGCTGGCGCCATTCACGAACATGAATGAAATGTACGGCGGCTTCACCGGCGCGTCCTTCGTACCCTTCGGACTGCCGCCCGTGCAGGAATCCCTGAAAGCGATGATGGAAGCCGGCAACGAGGCGTTGAAGTGGATCGGCACGGTTGCGGGCTACGGTGCGAAAATGACCTCGCTGGGTTTCCCGGCCTTCTTCGGTGGCGGGACGAAAGCGCCCTTCGATACCATCGGCGATACCCTGAGAGGCACCAGGGGCATCATGATGGACATGTACCGCCAGCCGAACAAGCTCTTGCGAGCGTTGGAACAGTTTACGCCGATAATGATAAAAATGGGCGTCTCCAACGCAAAGCTGAACGGCTGTCCGGTCGTATTCATCCCCCTGCACAAAGGGGCCGACGGCTTCATGTCCGACGCCCAGTTTAAAAAATTCTACTGGCCGTCGCTGAAAGCCACCATGGACGGACTCATCGAACAGGGCTGCATACCGTTCCCCTGGGCCGAAGGCGGCTACAACACGCGCCTGGAAGTCATTAAAGACGCGCCGAAAGGCAAGATTTTCTGGGGTTTCGACGCCACGGACATGGTCAGGGTTAAGAAAGTCCTCGGCGACGTAGCCTGCATCGGCGGGAACATGCCCATCTCCACACTGGCGGTTGGCACAACGGAAGACGTCAAGGCTGCCGTTAAGAAGTTGATTAACGACTGCGCTAAGGGCGGCGTCTACATCATGATGAGCGGTGCTGTTATTGAAGACATCTCTCCGGCCAACGTTAAGACCTTCATCGACACCACCAAAGAATACGGCGTCTATAAATAGAGATTCCGCGGGACGATAATCAATAAAAAGGGAGGGGTGATGACCCCTCCCTTTCTTTTAGCACCCTAAAGCACGCGATTCCAAGCACGAATCCCGAAACACGAAAAAAGGGTCAGAATTCGTATTTCGATATTCGTATTTTCGGATTTATAACATGATGGTACCGCCGTCGACGTAGTAGACCTGGCCGGTAATAAAGTTGGAGGCGTCCGAAGCCAGGAATACCGCTGCGCCGACCATATCCTCGGGCTGGCCGCGGCGCTGCATCGATTGCCCGCTGACGGCGAACTGAAACGTCTGGTCACTCCCCTGCTGGGCGAGGCTTGCCTCGGAAGCGGTGAATCCGGGGGCGATGGCATTGACATTGATGTTATTGCCGGCCAGCGCCCTGGCCATGGCATGGGTAAACGTATAAAGAGCGCCCTTGCTGCAGGCATACGGCAGGTAAAACATCGCCGCCGGGACCTGCGCCACGTTGGAAGCGATATTGACAATCTTGCCCTTGCCGGCTTTCACCATCAGCGGCGCGATGGCTTTATAGACCTGCCACGTGCCGATGACGTTGACGCGGTAAATGCGCTCCCAGTCTTCCACCTTCAACTGGTCCCAAGGGGTGATATTGACGCCGTACCAGATGGCGGCGTTATTGACCAGGATGTCCACCCGGCCGAACTTCTTCATCGCCTCGCTGGCGATTTTCTGGCAATCCTTCTCCACTGAGATGTCCGCCTGAACAATGCCCACTTCAGCCCCTTTGGCCTTGACCTCTTCCACCGTCCCCTGAGACCTTGCAAGGTCGGTTGTCGTTAAAAAGAGCTTGGCCCCCTCCTCGGCGAACTTCAGGGCGAAAGCCTTTCCCAGCCCGCGGCTGGCCCCGGTGATTATCGCCACCTTGTCTTTTAACTGCGCCATGCATTTCCTCCTTTAATATTTTTTAAGATGAATAAACTAACCTAGAGCAATTTACACTACCCTCGTAACCCTGTCAAGTGGAGAGTTAAACCCCCCTTTTTGAGAACAGTATTATTCGTGTATAATGACTTTGAAGTACGACGAATACTACTCAACAAATACATGCACGAACAAAGCATCGTGGAGTCGCTACTGGCCCTGGCGCTGGAAAATGCCGCCCAAGCCAAGGCCACCAGGATTTCACGGATCAACGTGGTCATCGGCGAGCTTTCAGGGGTCGTTGAAGAGGCGATGGACTTTTACTTCAGCTTCCTCCGCAAGGATACCATCGCGGCCGAGGCCGTCCTGACCTTTACGCGCGTCCCGGCCAGGCTGCGCTGCCGCAAGTGCAACATCGAGTTCGTTGCCGAGAACCTGGATTTCCGCTGCCCCAACTGTAAAGAGCAGCAGGTGGAAATAATCGGCGGGCGCGAGTTGTATATCGAGAGCCTGGAGGTCGAGTAAATCTTTTGACTTCCGCGCAAGAGTGCTGGTAGCATTAGAGAAAGAAGGAGAACCATGACTAAAAACAGCGAAGTCTACGCCGACCTGGCGGCCAAGCTGGGCGTACCCGGGTCCGAGCGCTTTACTAACATCCTCCAAGCGAGCTTTTCCCAGGAAGAAGCCATCGTCTGCCGCGAGCTTTTCACCCCGGCGACCTGCCAGGAACTGGCCGGCAAGCTGAAGATAAGCGAGAAGAAACTCAGTAAAATGCTGGATAAGCTGGTGGACAACGGAGCGCTCACCAGGGGACCGACGCAATATGCCTTTCATACCAGCGTCCTGGCTTACCACCACGAGTCCGTGGCCGACACGGCGCCGCACGCCGGCCCAAACGCGATACCCAAGAAGGTCAAGAACATGTGGAACGACTTTTTCCGCAACGAGTGGTCGTACATGTTCCTGGAGCACACCAGCAAGATGATCCTGGCGACCGGGCGGAGCCTGCCGATCTCCCCTGCCATCGAGGCGCTGGAGCGCAGCAAGAACATCAGCCCGGACCAGGTCATGCCGGAGGAGAACTGGCGGCAAAGGATCGAAAAAGCCAGGCGGAGGATCATCGCGCCCTGCGGCTGCCGGGTGGTGTGGGGAATCTGCGAACACCCGCTAATGACATGTTTTGCCTGTTTCGACCGGCCCAGAGGGGAATATTACCTCAACAAGCCGGGGCGGATACTCAAAGAGCTGACCCTGACGGAATCAATCGACACGGCGCTGGAAGCGGAAGACGCCGGGCTTGTCCACTGGGGCGACTGCTATTGCTGCGACTGCTGCTGCGAGAACCTCCTCCCTATCACGCGCTCCAAGAGATACGACCTGATGACACCCAACCGCTTCCTGGCGGTGGTGGACGAGGACAAGTGTAAAGGCTGCAAAGTATGCCTGGAGCGGTGCAAGTTCGAAGCCATCGAGATGAAACCGGTGGCCGGCACAAAAAAACTCAAGGCGACCATCGACCCGGCGAAATGCAAGGGCTGCGGCCTCTGTATCATCAAGTGCAAGCAGGACGCCATCCGGTACGAAATCGTCAGGCCGCCGGAATATCTAAAGCCCCCGCCGCCCCCCGGGTCCGGTAAAACCGGCGCGCCCGTACACGTCATACCCGTCTGGGGCCACTACGACCTGAAGTAATATAGAGTTTGCGTTTGGTTAGCAGCCAACCTCACCCCTGCTCCTCTCAAACAAACATAACTCTGTGAAAAGTCGATAAAGCTGTTTGAGAGGGGGTCAGGGGATGAGTTCTCAAATCGCGATAACCGTTAATACCTGGCGTATTCCCTGATTGATTCCAGCATGGCCTGGAATTCCGCGGGGTTGCCTTTATCGGGCAGCCTCAGGTTATAGATAAGACCCCCTCCCCGGCCGTACTTATCGATCATTTCTTTGGTGTACTTCTCCACTTCACGGAGCGACCACAGCTTCGAGGACAGGGGGCCGCGGACCATGATGCAGGTATGGCCGCCGAGGATCTCCCTGGCCTTGAGAGCATCCATGTGCTCGATAGAGGCCACGATCTTGCCTTTCGGCAGCTCCAGCAAACACTCAAGTCGATCGCCGAACTCCGCCTCGAAGAAGGGAATCGGGCAATAGCCGAGGTCGATGGACGCCTGCAGCGCCCGTTTCAGGCCCGGCCAGTAGAATTTCTCGAATTGTTTTTGGGACATGAAAGCCTTGTCGCCGCGCCAGAGGGGCATGCCGACGCGGTTGGACATGTGTTTTTTTCCTGGAGTGTACGGCCTAGCGCGGGCGATACGCCTCTCAATTATCACGTCGCAAAGCCGGAGCAGCTTTTCCGGCCGGCGGTACATGTCGGTCATCGAGCCGGTCATGCCGCGCAGGAAGCTGGAAACGGTATCGAAGGGGGCGCCGCCTACGCCGCCGATGGTGACCGGCGCGAAGGCCGGGAAGCCCAGCAAAGCCAGTTCTTCATAGGAATCACCGATGGTCCGGCGGAACTTCGCCATCTCACGCCCGGCTTTATAGAGCTTCTGCGCCATCTGCACGAACTCCCGGCTGGCGAACAGCGGCGTCAGGCCCTCAAAACCCTGGAACATCGAGCTAAGCGAGGGCAGGTTCTTAAAAGGCCCGGTTGCCCCGTAGATACGGGGCAGATAGTAGCGTATCACGAAATCCGAGGGGTCGGAGAGGAACAGGTCGTACTCGTCTTCCTTCATGTGTTCGCCCTCGACGAACTGGTATTCGTAATCGGGGGGTAAAGGCCCACCCGGCCAGAGGCGGTTCTTCACGTCCAGGATCTCCATCGCCCGGCCGGAAGTCGGGAGGCCAGCGTTGCACATGTCCGTGTCAAAGTCGACGGTGATCTTGCGCATCGCCCTTTTCCAACCGATAGGGTCGTAATAGGCGGCGGAGTTGGGAATGCCGCAATAGAGGCTGATATTGACGTTAATCCCCAGGGGGACACGGTCGGGCTGCCGCAACTCGATGGCGTCCCGTACCCGTTTTTCGCGCTCGTTATAAAGCTCCTCGGTGGTCTTGCCGATCCGGCGCTCGATTTGTCTTTTCAACAGACGGTTTTCGTCTTCGTATTGTTTCTGCGCCAGTGATTTCGCCATAAATCCCCCTTGAAATGAAGCAATCAGTTGATTATAAGGTCGGAGGAATAAAAAGACAAGGAAGGCTTATGGATTACCGGGGTTTACGCCACGTGATGTCCAGGTAAAGAAGATCGGGGGCAACGCTCACGCGGGCATCCTGCAGCGCCGATTTCCGCAATATCGCTTTCACTTCCGCGGGCGTGTAAGACGCGCGGACAGCCTCTCGCCAGAGTCGGCGCTGCGCCTGGTTCATACCCATAACCCGGCCGGCCAGGCTAAAGAACGGGTAAAGCAGGGCCAGTCTCAGATTGTCGCGCACCAGGCAATAGCCGCCGGAGGCGGTCACCCTGGCTATTTCTCCCAGCACTCTGGCGGGGTCGACCCAGAGATGGAGAGAGGCGTTGCTGACCACGAGCGAAAAATGATTATCGGGGAGGGGCAGCACGGTTGCCGGAGCCTGCCGGAAATCGATGCTAGCGGACAAACCGTTTTGGGCAGCATTCTGCCGCGCGATATTCAGCATATCCGGCGAAATATCTACGCCGATGACATGTAAATCGGGGCGGGCCTTAGCCAGCGCGACGGCCAGCCGGCCGGTACCGGTGCCGACGTCGAGCACCCGCGCCCCGGAGGGGATTAAGCCGGCAGCTTTACGGGTAAACCGCTGGTAGAGTGGACTCATGAAGCGCCGGGTATGTTCGTTATAAAATTGAGCGGCAGCCGCGCCGGTAAAAGCGTTTTCGTCGAGAGGGATACGTTTGCCCGATATCAATTTCATTTTTTCAGACCCAAACAGAGGGGGTCAGCGGTAAAAAAGTCGCCGGTATGGGCAAACGCCCGACCCCGGCAACCGCCGCAAATGTCCTGATGTTTACAATCGCCGCAGTCACCTTTAAGCTTCCGGGGCCGGCCGCGATATTCCCGTAATAACGCGGAGTGTTCCCATATATCACTGAATGATTTTTCTCGCACGTTTCCCGCCGAAACAGGAATAAAGTTGCAGGGCCAGACCTCGCCGTCGCAACGGACGTAAGCGAACCCGCGTCCGGCGCCACAGCCGGAGAAAGCTTTATTCCGTATACCACGGGTCAACGAGAAGCGGCGGTGTTCGGCCAGATATGGCCAGTATTCCGGACAGCAGACGGGCATGAGCAGGGCGCGGGATTTGCCCTGTTTTTCGGCGATGGTCTGGATAAGATGTAACTGCTCGTCCTCATCCAGCTCCAGGGACTCCCGCTCTCCCTGCGGGGGGACTGCCTGGAAGACCATGACAATGTCGGCTTTCAAAGATTCCGCGAGGTCGATGACGCCCGGCAGTTCAGCCAGGTTCTGCTTCATCGCGGTAAAGTTCACCTGGAGGCAAACGCCCGTTTTGGCCGCGGCCTTAAGGCCATCGATAGCCCCCTGGAAACTGCCGGGCTTGCGGCGGATGGACTCATGGCATTCAGCGGTAAAGTCGTCCAGGCTGATGGAGAAATTCACGACGCCGAGTCGGGCGAGGTCCTTAGCCATTCCCGGCGTTAATAGTGTCCCGTTAGTGCTGAAGATGATACGAAAACCCAGTTTGCTGGCGTATTCGATAAGCTCGAAGATGTCTTTACGGAGGAGAGGCTCGCCGCCGGTGATGACGATCATGCGGAACTTGTCAACGTCCGCAATCTGGTCGAGGAGCTGCTTGCCCTCGACGGTGGAAAGCTCAGCCTGCGTAGAGTCCACCGAGCCGGCGTAACAATGGATACAATCGAGGTTACAGCGCGTGGTCACTTCCCAGACGACGTGATAGGGATAGCCGGTGCAGCCGATGGCCACCCCTCCCGCCGCAGTCGCGAGGACTTTCCGGCCCTGGAGCATCCACCCGGGGAGCCCGCGCCAACGGGTCAGCCAGCCGTGGCATGCCAGCGAGAACGCCTGCCTGAGCACCAGAGAGGGCGGGTTATAGAACGATCTTACCCGCCGGCGCGGTTGAGATTGAGACAAAATGGACTCCTAAAAGAACAGGAAAACGCTGAGCAGGATAAAGACGCGGGCGACCAGCATGAAATAAGTAGCGAAGGAAAAAGCCTGGATGCCCTTGCCGAAGTTCTCCGGGTCTTGCATGAACCTGAAGGATATGACCAGAGCGACCACGGCCATCAGGGCGGTGGGGATAAGGTAAATAAGACCGAGGCTGAAATAGAAGCCCAGATAGATGCCAACGGCCGCGGCCAGGCATAAAAAGATAAAGCCGATAACGGTCGCCGCCTGCGGGGAAGTCCGCTTAAACAGGGCGGGTACCTGGGTCAGCTTGACGCCCTGAACGTGAGAGATAGGGTGCAGGGGCGAATAGACCATGATGTGTCCCGCCTGCCAGGTGGCTGAAAAAGCCCATAAAACCCACGGCGCCCACGAAGTGAGCAGCGTATCCGGCGCGAAAGCCGCCCAGCCACACAGCCAGAGCATACCTTCGATGGGGGGCAGGACCAGATAGCCGACGCGGTCGCGGAGGAAAGCGGAATAAAGACAGCCCAGGCCGATAGCCACGGCGGAGACCGCGAAGCAGGTGGGATTGAAAGCGAACCAGACAATGACCAGAGCCACGGAGAAAGAGCCGGTGGCCAGGAGCAGGCCCTGCCGCGGGGTCAGGCGATGAGCGGGTATGGGGCGGCCGGGCCAGCAAACCACGTCCCGGCGCTGATCGGCAAAGTCGTTAAAGGCATGGATACCGGCCAGGGCCAGAAGGGCGGCGATAAAGCCGACCAGGCACTGTCCCCAGGACGGAAAGCCGCCGTAAGCGAGGGCGGCCGCGCTGGCGACGCCCAACGCGCCCATGGTGGAGAGAATCGGGCGGGTGATATCAAGTGCCCCAGCCAGGCGGTCGCCGACGTTATAATTTTCCTTGACGATGTTGCCCTGGCCCATCCAGCGCTGCGTGATAGTGGTCATGATATTGTCCTTTAACGGAAAATTTCCTTATCCATTATCCCAGATATAAACGCGGGTATCAATGCTCGGGCTGTAAAGTGGATCAAGGGTGAGGTCTAACCGGAAAGCAGTTATTGACCCTACTATTTTTCTCCGGTTAGCTGTTTATACTCGCGCCCGAACCACTGCCGGTATTTGGATTTCAACATCCGGCCGGTGAACATGACCGTGTTCACGGGGAAAGCCGTAGTCTGGAGATGACCATAGTACATGAGAACGATAAGGATAAAGCCGACGGCCAGCACCGCCTCGTCGCGGTGGGGGGTAGCCAGCACCGCGAACCACTCGCCTTCAACCCACCGTCCGAAGAAAGCCGGGAACATCATGAAGATTCCCGTGACCATCATCACCGGCAGTCCCCAGAAAATCGCCCAGTAGTCTATTTTCTGGCCGTACTGGAAATGGTCGTACTCGGGCTCGTGCTGGTGCAGGCCGAATACCCAAAGGAAGGTATGAATCATGTCCTTCAGGTCTTTAAGGCGGGGTATCATGGCGGAGGGGAACTTATGTTTGACGAGCCAGCCATAGCCGATATACCCGATGTGATAAATACCGTCAGCGACCATCACGAAGGCGGCGACATCATGGACTAAACGTAAAACGTCAGGCCCGCCGAAGATACTCGTAAACCAGGCAAATGTCGGCCAGTCCGGGAAGCCCCGCAGGAAGCCGGTCACCGCCAGGACGATGAACGAGCCCATCAAGGCATAATGCTGGATGCGCTGGTGGACATCGAACCGGGTAATATAGTCGCCCCGGACGCGCTTCTGAGCGTCGGCGGCGACCCTGGGAGCGCGGTCTAACTTATCCAGCCAGGAGAACTCGTCGTCCCAGCAATTAACTTCACCCTCGCGGTTAATAATGACACGGCGGGTAACCTCCAGGATAATGATCAGGGTCGTGGGTATCAGCACGCCCGCAGTCAGCAGGAAGAAGAACCATCGCGTGATGGTCACAGAGAGTTCGTTGAGATCGCTGCCGCTGACGTAAGGGGCGTACTGCGCGTAAGGATAAACTTCAAAAGTGTGGTTCAGAGGGAAGATATCAAAAAGGATAAAGCCGAGGATGACAACCTCCGCCAGGAGTATCCCGATGATCAGGGGAAAATAAAACCACGGCAGGGCGCTTTTCTTGGGCCCCCCGACGTTGGTCATGCGGGTGGAATCGAAAATAGTCTCAGGATCGGTTACCATGCCCACGGCTTGCCACCGTGCTCCTTGGTGAAGATGCCCGCGTACTTCGGGTCTTTCAGCTCTTCCGGTTTACATTTATAGACCTTACACAGCAGGCACGTCAAGTCGGGCGAGCCGTACATGGGGTCCTGGTGGTTATTGTCGGTCAGGACGTTGGGATTGGAGATAAAGACGCCGCGGAAACCCTCCGCCGGCGCTTCCGGGTAGAACCAGTTGGCAGTGGCCGCCACGACCCTGTGGTCGATGCCGGGGAACAGCCGGGCTTTCTGGATAATCTTGCCGCGGGGCGACTCTATCCAGACGAAGTCGCCATCCTCGATGCCCAGCTTCTTGGCCGTCTCGGGATTTATCTGCATCGTAGGGTATTCCATAAAGCTGCGCAACCAGGGGATGTTGCGGTACTGCGCCAGGAAATAGAACGGCGAGCGGAAGCCGGAGGTCAGCACCAGCGGGTATTCTTTGGCGAGTTCGGGGGTGGAGACAGGGCTCTCGCCGGGCTCCACGAAGTACGGGAGGGGGTCGTAACCCATTTTTTCCAGCACGGTCGAGGCGAGCTCCATCTTGCCGGTAGGCGTCGGGAAACCACCGCCCTTGCGCCAGTAATCGGTCTTGTATTTATAGTAGACCTGGTCGGGCCCGAAGCAGCCGGAGATAACATTCTCGCTGAACTTTTTCCAGGTGATGGGCGCTTTTCTCAGCTCATAGTCGAGCATAGTCTCGACGTCTTTAAACCAGTACTGTGGGACGACGCGGCGGCCGATCTCGTTGAAAATCCAGGCGTCGGACTTGGCCTCGCCGGGGGGCTCGACGCACTTCACGTGCGCCTCGATAAACCAGCGAGGGTGCATATCATAAATATCGTCGATCTCCAGCCAGTGCGCCGCCGGCAGGACGATATCCGACATCTCCGCCATCGGCCCCCAGAACTGGTCGAGCTGCACCAGGAAGTCGACCTTTTTCAGGGCTTCGACGACCTGGTTGGTGGAGGCCATGTGGACGATCTGCTGACCGCCGACGCTGATCCAGACGCGGATGGGCTTTTCCCCCTGTTTGAACAATCGCACGATAGTATCGGGATTACAGGTGCGGGCAGCGCCCATCTTGAACTTATCGCCGCCATAGATGTGTGATTTCATTTCATCCGTCAGGGGGATCTCGTTAAAGACGTCCTCGATAAGGCCGGTCTCGGGCAAGACCCAGCTGACCATGCTGCCCGGCCGCTCGATATTGCCGGTAATGCCCAGCAGGTCGATAATCCCCGCAGGGTCTGGCCACAGTTGGCCTGCCTTTCCAGCGAGCTGCCGATCTGGATACAGCCGGGAGTGTCCACCGCGAAAAGACGGGCGGCCTGGATGATCTTTTCCTTTGGCACCCAGGTAATTTCCTGGACTTTTTCCACCGGGTATTCCGCGGCCCGGTTTTTCAGGGCGTCGAAGCCGTAGGTCCAGTTTTCCACGAATTCCTTGTCCCAGAGTCCTTCCTGCATGATGACGTTGATCATACCCAGGGCGAGGGCGGCGTCGGTGCCGGGGCGGGGCTGGAGCCAGAGCGTTGCCCGGGAGGTATAAGCGGTGGCGCGGGGGTCTATAATTATCAGGTTTTTACAGTAGTCCAGCGACTGTATATACCAGTTGCATAATTCGGAATCAGCGCTACTTATTTCGAGCTGTTTAGCCCAGGAAATCTGGGTCTTGGGGAACACGCCGCCCCACCCGTGATAGTCGCAGTAAAGCCGGCCGTAGCCGGTGATGAGGCCGTAAAGGCCGATGCGCGGGCTGTGGCAGATATAGCCCGGCGAGATGACGTTGGCGGAGCCCATCGAGCGGGAGAAGCGATGAGTATAGCGGTTATAGCCGCGGCCGGTGCCCTGGGAAGTAGCGACGGTATGGGCGCCGTATTTCTCGGAGGCTTCTTTGATCTTGGCGGCGATGGTGTCCAGCGCCTCGTCCCAGCTGATCTGCTTCCACTTCCCTTCCCCCTTTTCCCCCGCCCTTTTGTAAGGATGGGTAATGCGGTAGGGGTTATCGATGTGCTGGATGCTGGAGAGGCCCTTGGCGCACATGGTGCCGCGGGTGGTAGAATCGGGGTTGCCCTCGATGTGAGTAATAACACCGTCCGTCACTTCGACCAGTACACCGCAGCCGCCGTGGCAGGACTTGCAGGTCGTTTTAATGATCTTCTTTTCAGTCATTGATAGCTCCGGATTATTTGATACGATTTTGAACTAATAAGCGGCGACCCTCGGCAATAACGGCCGGTAGATGCCAACCTTCAAGATACAATATTTCAGGGCGAAGGCACCGATGGTATGGGAAGCGATGGCGACGATGAGCAGGGCGTTCGAAGGCTCGCCGGCGACAAGGCCGACGATGGATATGACCGCCGGGACGGCCAGGCCAAGGACGATCAGTCCGCCCCAGAACATAAAGGCGGACGGCCCTTTGAGAAGCTCCCGGATGGAAAGCTTGGCCACCGCCGAGGTGTAGCCAGCGCTGATAAGATAAGTGACTATCAGCAGCACGTTGATCAACAGGAGATACCTACTGCCGGTTTCCGCCCAGGCGATACTGGCGTCACCACCGGCCAGGCCTACCGCCATCGCCAGGCCAAAGCCATCGGCGACGCCCGCCAGCATGATCACCACCGGCAGGAGACCCTGGTTCCAGAAGGGGATACCCTTGACGTAGTTCATGATAAAGCCGCCGTAGATACCGACCCCCAGGGCGTTGACGCCGGCCAGCACGCCGAAGACATAGTAAATAGGGTCGGATATCGAGTGCCCGATGAGACGGGCAATGTCCGGCTGGCCGAAGACAAGCTGGACAGAGGCAAAAGATATGAAAAAGACGGAAAAGAGAATGCCGCGGGCGAACCACGAGGTTTTCCAGGCGTTGGAGAAGGGCGGCATTGTCCGATAGAACCGCCAGGGCTTACCGAAGTAAGCAATGTGAATGGGGAGCTTCAGGAACATGATAATCAGCCATCCGACGAGGAGCCCCCACCAGCTGCCGATAAAGAGAGAAACCAGGTAAAGACCGGCGCCCAGGCTGGTGAAAGTCTCGGCGATCCAGATCATGATGCCGCGCCGCTCGATCCACTCACGCTGGTGCATCGGTTTGACCATCCACTCGTGGGTGACCATCCACTGGCGTGTCGCCATCCGGGACATTGACATTCTCCTTACTTTTTCTTAAATATTTCGCGCGCCCGGGCTTCCATGGTGCTCAGGTGCTGCATGTGCGAAGCGGTCTGCGCCTCCCGCGGCGCAACGTTGGAAGGGGCGTTGCCGATCTTGCCGTCGATGTAATAGACCGACGGCTCGGTGCCGTATTCGGGGTGAAGCTGGAAAGCGTTCTTTTCTCTAATTAAAAGCGATATTTCGGAATTGGGGTCGTCGAGGTCGCCGAAGGTCAGGGCCCTGGCCTGGCAGGTGTTGACGCAGGCGGGCGTGGCCTCGCGGTCCTTGCCGGGGACGAGGCCTTTGGCCATACCGGCGTCAATCCGCTCCATACAGAAATCGCACTTCTCGGTAGTCCCGGAGATATGAGGATAGAGCTTGCGGCCGGCCTTCTCGAAGCGCGTGCGCTCGTGGCCGGGGAAAAAGCCGGGGTCTTTATCGCGGGAGAAGAAGGTGCGGTTCTGGTAGGGACAGACGACCACACAGTAGCGGCAGCCGACGCATTTATTGTTATCGACGTAGACAATGCCGTCGGGGCGTTTCTTGGTGGCCTCGGCGGGGCAGACCTCAACACAGGGGGCTTCCTTGCACTGGTTGCAGCGGACGGGGAGAGTAGTGAGCTCCTGCCCGGGGATATCGGTTTCGTAAGCGATAAGGCGCGGCCAGTTCATGCCCAGGGGGAGGAAATGCTCGATACGGCAGGCGGCGATGCAGGCGTGACAGCGGGTGCATTTTGCCAGGTTGATGACCATGCCCCATCTCATGAAAATACTCCTTAAAGAAAGCTCGCTAGCTATAAATTAGCATAAGCGAGCAAATAAGTCAAGAATATATGCGCAATACATCGATTATTCAGTCGATTATGGCGTTAAAGATGTTTTTATATCAGGAATATTTCGCACTGCGATGGGGACCGCTTGCCTCCTTTTCAGATTTAAAGATGGAGACAGGACCCACATCACGTCTACGATGGACGGTTTATCTCGTGTTTCAAGCTATCGCGCCGATTTTACCTGTGATATTTAGGCAAAGTTTACGTATTTTCTATTTTTTTTTACTGTTTATTTATGTTCCCGGTATTACCATTGTAAAGGAGACGAAAGTACCATAGCCACGCTGCTCAATATAACAATATACTTTAGAGGCGTGCGGCTAATATGATCAGGCTATCGAAGAGAAAGAAACGCTTATTCAACGGTCTGATGATAGCAATAATCATCAGCCTGGCATTTTGCCTGGTTTTTTATTTCAACCTGTTCCATGGCATCCATCTACAGAGTAACGATTTCCTTTACCGGACGGCAGGTTCAAATACAGGAGCAGACACAGACAACAAAATAGTTATTGTAGCTATAGATGATAAAAGTCTGGAACAATTAGGTAATTTCTCATCGTGGCCGAGATCCTTTCACGCCCAGTTATTAGCTGAACTTGAACAAACGGGGGCACGTATCATCGTTTTCGATATTCTTTTTTCAGAGCCGACCAGTGATGATGAGGGATTCGCAACCTCGATCAAGCAAGCCGGCAATGTGGTACTGCCCTTCGCCTGCAATCTGGAGGACTCTGAATCCGATACGGCGGGAGAGCCGATCTCCGCAGGAAGCGTCATCAGGCCGTTACCCGTTTTCGAGGAAGTCGCCCTGGCTCTGGGCTTCGCCAATATGATGCCCGACGAGGACGGAATCGTGAGAGGACTACCTCTTGTCATTAAAAACGGCGATGCTTATGAGCCGGCATTATCGCTAACCGCCATCGCCAAATATCTCCGCCGGCCCGAGATCATCGAATCTATACCCGAAGACAACTATTTATCCTTTGCGGGAAGGACTATCCCGCTTGATAACACCAATAATATGCTGATCAACTACGCAGTTGGTCCGGAATCTACCTACTTTACCACCGTCTCCTATGCCGATGTCCTGAAGGGCAATGTCAGCCCGGATATTTTTCAGGATAAGATCGTGCTCATCGGCGCTACTGCTTTCGGCCTCGGTGACACCTTCTGGACACCGCTGGGAAGGAGTATGAGCGGGGTGGAGCTGCACGCCGGGGCTATCGATACCATCCTGACGGGTAATTATTTAAAGACATCCCCCGCGGTTGTCACCATGCTGACAATAATAGTGTTAGCATTTCTTTGCGGTCTGGCGCTATTACGGATGCGGGTCCTCTGGGGGATACTAGCAACACTCTGCTTTACCATCATCTATTTTCTAACCGCGTTTTTATTCTTTGACTATGGCACCATGCTGGATCTGTTCTATCCGCCCCTGGCCATGGCCGGAACATTTATCGGTATAACTTTGTATAACGTCACATCAGAAAGGCATGAAAAGGGCGAGATAACCAGGACCTTTGGCCAGTATGTTTCTCCATCGATAGCAAAAACGATTTTGGACGCCATCGACCAGGGTTCACTGAAGTTAGGCGGCGAAGAACGAATGGTAACCATATTGTTTGCCGATGCCCGTAATTTCACCGGCATTTCCGAAAAGATGGACACGCAGGAACTGGTCGGCGTGTTAAATCGTTACCTCTCGGTCATTATCAAGACCACGCTCCAATACGACGGCATGGTAAACAAGTTCGGCGGCGATAGTATCATGGCGGTCTGGAACACACCGGTAGAGTGCCGGGGTCATGCGCTCTCAGCCACCATGGCCGCCATAAGGACACAGCAGGCTTTAAAAGAATTACCGGATAGAATAAAAGATCTACCCAGGATCGAGTTTGGTATCGGCATCAATACCGGTATAGTCGTGGCCGGGAATATGGGTTCCTCAGACAGGCTGGAGTACTCGGTGATCGGCGATGCCGTCAATACCGCTTCCAGGCTGGCCGGAGCCACACCAGGCGGTAAGGTGTGGGTTGGCTCCAGCACGTTTGATCTGATACATGATGAAGTAGTTGCCAGACCGTTAGAGCCACTATCGTTAAGGGGAAAACGCGAGGCGATACAGGTCTACGAGGTGACCGATATCCAATCCCTGACATCCGCAGAGCAGGCAGGCGCCTTTAACTTAGTTCCCGAAGGAAGGGGGTAACAAACATGAAAGCTGTCTGGGATACCATTACCGATGAGAAAAACACGCATGAAATCGCCCGGGCAACCCCCGCGCAGTGTGAGATCACAGGAACAGTCGAAAAAGCTGTGGCTGGAAATTTCACAGCCTTCGGGGAGTTGTATGATATTTTTATTGACCGGATCTACCGGTACGTCTTTTACCAGGTCAAGGACAAGATGACGGCAGAAGATATCACCGAAGAAGTATTTCTCAAGGCCTGGAAAGCAATCAAATCATGCAAGGGGAGGGAAAAGACATTTTCTTCCTGGCTTTACCGCATCGCCCATAATCAAATGATAAATACCCTGCGAAGCATGAAAAAGTTCACCCCGTTAGACAAAGTGGAGATATGTGACCCCAAACAGGAAATCGGGGCGGAAATGGAGCACCAGGAACTACTGGCAACGCTGGACTGTCTGCCGGAAAAACAAAAGCAGATAATCGTCCTGAAGTTTATTGAAGGACTGGATAACCGGGAAATAGGAAAAATCACGGGTAAGAGCGAGGGAGCCGTAAGAATAACCCAGATGCGGGCTTTATCCACACTCAGACTGAAACTGGAAAGCAAGACGAAGAACCCGAAAACACCGGTAATATCATGCGCGATAGACAAAGTGTAACAAATCATGGAAGTTGTTTGTAATATAGTAGGGAAGATAAAAATCCCCAAATCGCAACCAGGTAAAGAGGAAGATAAAATGGGGAGTAAATCAGCCAAAATACTAGATGAATGCTTAGCCAGGACGGGTAAGGGCGAGTCAATCGATGCCTGTCTTTCCGATTACACGGATGCAAGAGAACAGATAGAGCCGCTGCTGCGCACGGCGATATCTTTCTCGTCCATACCTGAAGCAGCGCCGTCGGATAGTTATAAAATAACAACCAAAAGACGTTTGATGGCCCGGCTGCAGCAGGAGACCGGTCCGGCTAAGATTGCCACCCTGAATGAGTATATGTCACCGCTGGATAATTTGACCGCGGCGATACAGCGCTTATGGCAGACTATTACCGGCGCCAGAAAAATCGCTATCCCGGTGACACTTAGCTTGCTTCTCGCCATTGTAGCCGGCTTCGGCATATCCAGTTTTATGTCTCCGTCTCACGCGCTGGCAGACGGATGCACTCTGAGTATTATCAGCGGTACGGTAGATATACAGGCACCGGCCACGGACAGCCAGCCAGGTTTTAGCGGAATGACCCTGGAGGTGGGGACCAGGATACAAACAGGGCAGGATGCCACGGCTTTACTCACATTCTTCGATGGCAGCACCCTAAAACTGGAACCGGGCACCGATATCGAGATCCAGCAGCTCGAGACTAATGACGAACAATCCGTCACGATAGTTCTCAAGCAATTGGTCGGCCGCACCTGGAGCCATGTGGTAAAAATGGCGGACAAGGGTTCCCGTTACGAGATAGAAACCCCGTCGGCGGTCGCATTGGTACGCGGCACCCAGTTTTTTGTTGATGTCGATGGAGAAGGAAACACCCGGGAACAGACAACAGAAGGGCTGGTGAGCGTATTTGCCCAGGGAGAAGAGGTTTCCGTCCCGGTCGGCTACGTAACCATAGTTGAATCCGGGGTGGCACCATCTGAACCGACGATAGCGCCTGCTCCTGAAGATGAAGAGGACATGGTAAAGGACGAGGAGAAAGTACTGGAAGACGACGCCGAGGATGAGGAGAAAGCACTGGAAGACGCCGCCAAGGACGAGGAGAAAGCACTGGAAGACGCCGCCAAGGACGAGGAGAAAGCACTGGAAGACGCCGCCAAGGAC
>JBFYTX010000064.1:0-9118 GCA_041300345.1 Dehalococcoidales bacterium
TCCCTTGCACCTTTCTTATGCCCAGGCCATGAACCTTGAGAACTACCTCTACATGGCGGTGACGGCCTTCGGCCTGATCCAGGTAACTATGGCGACGGGCGTTTTCATGGTGGTTACGGGGCTGGCACTCGGCGGCGGCGGCCTGGTGCTTTTCCGGATGAGCCGCGCCTGAATTTTCCGCCGCTCCTGGCATTGGTTTTAAAGGTATTGCCCGTGTTATACTGAGGGATGTTATACTGGAGGATACTTAATGGATAACACCCTGCAGCTTATCGATGAGCTTATCGCCGAGCACAAGACGGTCCCTGAAAAAACCAGGTCGCTGGAAAAGGCGGCCAATGATGTGCGCCTGCTCTCGGGCCTGAAAGAAGCCGGCGATACTATCGTTCGCGGTGAACTCTTGCAGGACGCCGACCTCAAGGAGCTGGCGCAGATCGTGAATCTCCTCGCCTCCTGGCTGGAAACGCACTTCCAGCATGAGGAGAACGCCCTGCGGCCGGCCGTGATCAATTACGGCAATAACCGGTTCGTTGCAGCCCTCGATTCCCTGTTGTTTGAGCACGCCGAGCTCCGCGACCGCATCGTTCACGCCCGCATGCACATCGATGAGTTGCTTGGCGGCAGTCTGGACCAGGAACGGCGTGACGCCTCCATCCGCGACCTCAAGGCGCATCTGGAGCATTCGCGCAAGCTGCTGGAGACCCATGCCGCCAAAGAGAACCACTTCCTGACGGAGTTGAGCCAGCACCTGAAGAAGACCTTCAAGCGAAAGGAGAAACAGCAGTGACCAGGAAGATCAGCCTTTCCATTAATGATAACAATATCAAGCTCGACTATTTTGTGGCGGGGTATCTTGACCACGTTGCCGGCGGCATTGTCGCCAGCCTTAAGGGCACCGGCGAGGTCAAAGAGCTCGAGCTTGACATCGATGAAGACGGTACCGTGACGCTGGCGCTTAACGGCGCCGATATTCCCCTGAACTATTTCGCCACGGAAATCATTAAAAGCACCGTCGAAGGCATGATGAAGCCCCTTAAGGGAGTTGAAGGCACGATTGACAGCGTGGCGCTTAAGATTGAGAGGTGAACGCCTGGGCGTTCGTCTCGCAGAGCTTTATCTTTCCCCACGCCCCGACCTTATCCCCGATAATGATCACGGCGCCTTTCAGTCCACCGATTTCCCGCGCAAACTCCAGGGCTTTATCTATATCTTCCGGTTGTTTGATTTTATTCCCGATGGCCGTCGCTGCGGCGTCGGCGAGCGCCGCGGAGGTCGCTACCACCACCACCGCGTCGGCCTTACCGTAGCTTAAAGAATGTCCCACCGTCCCCGATGATGTGCAGATCCCCAGCGGCGTATCTTGCGGGTTTATCTCCAGCCCTATCTTGCCCGTCAGCGGCGATTCCCCTGCGTATATCCCCACCACCCTCTTCTTGAGTATCTTTAAAAATATATCCCCGCCGTTTTCCACGATTATCTCCGGCGAGAACGCCAGCAGCTCCCGCCCCACCTGCTCGGCTATCGCCCCCGCTACCGCGGCCATCGGCCCTACCCTGGCTTTAGTCCCCGCCGCCGCCATTTCCCTGACGATCGCCGGTGCGCTTTCGGGCACTTTAACAGGTTCCAGCGAGGTTTGAAATTCCGGGTTCTTCTCGATGTATTTTTCCAGCTGCCGCCGGTATTTGGATACCATTCTTTGCGCTTTTCTTTGCAGGTTTGAGACCGCTCGTATATACAGGTCGGTTTCCTGTTCCGCTACGTTGAACGCGACCAGGTCCTTGCCCTCTATCCAGTGGCGATAAACCCGCGGCTGGTATGCATCTTTTTTCATCTGAACTCTTCATCTAAAATGCCATAACAATATGAGTCCAGCCAGATGGGTTGACGGTTATCGTCATTGCGCACGGTAAAGTTTTTCCTTAAATAACCTTCACGTTTCATGCCGCATTTCTCCAGGACTTTCCATGACGGGATATTGCCCGGGCTGCAATACGCTACTATACGATGAATGCCCAATTTTTGAAAAGCATATCGTATCACGGGCAGCGCTGCTTCAGAACAATATCCTTTGTTTTGATAAACCGGATTAAAGATAAAGCCGATTTGCCAGGTTTTAAGGAACTCCGGACCGTCGGGGAAAAAAGAGACCTGCCCGATAAGCTTTTTATTTTCTTTCAGCGTGGTAGCCCAGAAACCCGGCCCGGTTTTACCGACGAAATCATCGCAGAATTTCTTTGTTTCTTCCAGGGTTAACGGCTTTCCCCGCTCGAAAATGTATATCTCCGGGGCGGACATGTATTCATGAATGTCCCGGAAGTCGCCCTCCTGGAACGGCCGTATGACAAGTCGTTCGGTAGATATCACTAGAAATGCACTTCCATCGCGTGCGGCGGGCAGGCCGGTATGCACAGCCCGCAGGCGATGCACTTCTTGTTATCGAAGATCACCATTCGCGTCTTGGGGTCAACCCTGAACGCGCCGGGCGGGCAGACCGTGACGCAGGCGCCGCAGTGCGTGCACCTCTCCTCGTTGCGTGTCACGTCCTGGCTCAGCGACTGTATCTTCACGCCGGCTTTGATCAGGAACTCTACCCCTTTATCGTACTCCGTCTGGGTCCCCTTGAGCTCCAGCACCATCACCCCTTCCTGCTCCGGCGTGATGGATGCCCGCAGTATGTTGAACTCCAGGTCGTAGTCTTTGACCAGCCGGGATATTATCGGCCGCTCCACCAGCCTCCTGGGGAAGCGCAGCACGATCCTTTTCGTCACAACCATCTCTCGCACCTCTTAGTATTCTATCGGCCGTTCTTTCAGCGGCTTGAAGGTTACGCCGGAACTGGCGCCCGGCAGCGACTCCACCGCCTCGGTCAGCAGGAACCTGCCCGACTTTATCCAGTCCTTCAGTATCGTCGCGATTTCCACGGCCTTCGGGTAGCTTGACCGCGACGCCGTCGGCACGTCCCTGCCCTTTATCTTTATTTTACCGCTTTTCAGCTCGGCGTAGCTCACTTCACCTAATATTTCCGGTTTCAGGTTCGGGAAAGCGTCCGCATAGTCGACGACCGGCGCCAGGATATCGGCGTCGGTAACAGTGGTATATTGCAGCATTTCCTCGTCGAGTATCGGTATCGGCACGCCCACCCCCACCGTCAGGCTGCAGCCGTAGCCCTGCACGCTCGTCCCCACCAGCCATTTAGAGCTCATCTGCTTGAGGTCGCCGATGACCGCCAGCGTGCCGGCCCCTTCTTTAGGGACGCCCTTGTCCGTCCGCGGCACCGACGGGTTGAACTGTGTCCCCTGCCAGGCTACGAATCCCACTCCCCCGCCCAGGAATATCCGGGTGCCGATGCCGATGGTCTTGTAGTACGGGTCGTTGAACAGCGGCGAGAGCTGCCCCGCCGAGCTGTAGTTGGCGTTGCCAAGTTTGGGTTTCAGCATCCCCATGTAGGTGTAGATTGTCTTGTCCGACTGGTTGACGGCGACGTTGTAGTTCTGGTAGGCATTGCGGACGTTGAACAGCACCGCCTGGTTGAGGTCTCTGATGTTGATCCAGGTCTCCAGCTTTTTGCGCGGATAGCAGTCCGTGCCGAAGGCCGACGCTACCAGCCTGATGTCTTTGCCCGCCGCCAGCTCCTCGATGACGTGCCCGCCGCCGTAGTTGAACTCCCCGGGATGGATCCGGTTCCGTGGGTCGTCGTCGGGCAGGGCGTTGGCCCCCAGGAAAAGGTCGACCGCCGCCAGGCCCGTGTAAGCCGGGACGTCGTTGAGGTAAGCCCGTCCGCCTCCCAGTTTCAGCCTTGGCTTGCTGTGGCCGATGTTGAAGTAGGCGCCGGAGGAGCACATGATGCCGAAGGTGCCGGTCGTGACCACGTCCACCTCTTTAGCCGCCCGGCTGATGCCTTTCTCCTTCGCCACCTCGATTATCTCCTCGGCGGTAAAGACCACGGCCTGCCCGGCCTTTATCTTTTCGTTGATTTCCGCTATTGTCTTGGACACGCTATTTCCTTTCGCCCGTTACACACGGGATAACATAATATTTTAACATCCCTCAGCTTCGAATACAATATATGACTACCTCACCCCCTTGGTCCCCTTCTCCTTGTAAGGAGAGGGGGAAGAAAAAGAAAGAGGGGGTTTCACCCCTCTTTAACTCCCGTTATCGCGTATTTCGTCCCCCTTTGTAAAGGGGGATAAGAGGAGGATTTTCGCCCCCTTTCACCCCTCTTAAACACCCCTCGCGGGTGTCGGCGTCTCCCTTGTTAAAGAGCCTGCCCCGTACTTGATACGGGGGAGATTGAGAGGGGTTTTTGTTCCTGCTTCGCCCTTTTGAATGCGCTTGTCATTCTGAGGAGTCCCGATATCATCGGGACGACGTGAGAATCTCTGACTCCGTTGTAGCACTATTAACGCAAGCAGCCCTCTCCCCTTCTAGGTTCATCCCGAAGGTTCACCCTGAAGGAAGAAACGAGTGAGGATTTATCTGCCCCGGACCTTTGTAAACAGGGAGTGCGTTAGCGAGAGGGGGCGCCGGCCCCCTCTCAATTTCCTCCCCCTCTCCAAATAAAACAAAATACTATTTGAACAATCTAAGATTTGGAGAGGGGGAAAGGGGGTGAGGTATCGAGCAAAGATGCGACAAAATCTCCTTCACTTTATTCATCGATACGCTGTATACTGAAATAGCTAAAAGCTAATCGCTAATTACTAATAGCTAATTAGTAACTTAAAAAACGAATACCCGATCGCCGAAGCTAGCTTAACATATTGTTGGAAACGAATGCCCGGTCCCTGAAGCTAAGGGCGCATTTTGGATAAAAACGAATACAGCTATGTATTATGTCATATCAGCTACAAAGCCCTAAAATAAAAAACGAAAAACGAATACCCCCGTCCGGCTATAGATTGTGAACTGAAAACTGTTGACTTCGCGCTGTTAACTATCAGTTGAAGCTCCAACCCGTATAAGCTATAATCAAAAGTGAACCCCCTATTTACAGGAGACTGATTTGTTCAGGACGCATACCTGCGGTTCCCTCAGGAAAGAGCACGTCGGCACCGCCGTTTCCCTGGCCGGCTGGGTCAACCGCCGCCGCGATCACGGCGGGCTTATCTTTATTGACCTGCGCGACCGTGAAGGTGTCGTCCAGACGGTCTTCAACCCGGCCGTGTCCCCTGCGGCCCTCCAGATTGCCGGGCAGATGCGCTCCGAATATGTCGTCCGCCTTACCGGTGAGGTGTCTTTGCGCCCCTCCGGCACCGGGAACTCCAGGATACCCACCGGTGACATCGAGGTCATCGTCAGGGAAGCGGAGATACTTAACCCCTCCAAAACCCCTCCCTTCTACATCAACGAGGAGGTCGAGGTGGATGAGAACGTCCGCCTTAAGTATCGCTACCTCGACCTGCGCCGGCCCCGCATGAGAGAGAACCTCCTCCTGCGCCACCGTATTATAAAATTCATACGTGATTTCCTCGATGCCCGCGGCTTTATCGAGATCGAGACCCCTATCCTGGGTAAGAGCACCCCGGAAGGCGCGCGCGACTACCTGGTGCCTTCCCGCGTCCATTCCGGCGAGTTTTATGCTTTACCCCAGTCGCCCCAGCAGATGAAACAGCTTTTGATGGTCGCCGGCCTGGAAAAGTATTATCAGATCGCCCGCTGTTTCCGCGACGAGGATACCCGCGCCGACCGCCAGCCCGAGTTCACCCAGCTCGACCTCGAGATGAGCTTCGTTGAAGAAGAAGACATCATCAGCCTGGTCGAAGAGATGTTCTTCACCATGGTTCGTACCCTCAAGCCGGAGAAGCGGATGTCGAAGCCCTTCCCCCGCCTGACCTACGCCGAGTCTCTGGACCGCTTCGGCACCGATAAGCCCGACCTGCGTTTCGGCCTGGAAATTAAAGACCTCTCGGATATCGTGACCGACTCCGAGTTTACCGTTTTTCGCTCGGCTGTCGCCTGCGGCGGCAAGGTGAAGGGTATCTGCGTCCCCGCCTGCGCCGGCTACACGCGCCGACAGCTAGATGAACTTAATGAACTGGCTAAAGGCCAGGGGGCAGGCGGCCTGGTGACCATTGGCCTGGACGCCGCCGCCGGTACGCTGGATAACCTGACCGCCGCGGCGGTAAAGTCCTCTGCCGCGAAATTTTTATCGCTGGAACAAATCAGAGCCATCGCCCGTCGCCTGGAGGCCAATGCCGGCGATCTTCTTTTGCTGGTCGCGGGCGATGCCAAACTTGTCAATACGGTGCTGGGCGAGCTGCGCCGTGAGATGGGCAAGCGGCTAGAATTGGCCGATCCCGGGGCGCTGGCTTTTGCTTTCATTGTTGACTTCCCCCTGTTCGAGCGCGACCAGGCGGGTAAACTCACCTCCACGCATCACCCCTTTACCATGCCCCGTGCCGAGGACCTGCCCCTGCTGGAGACCGCCCCGGACAGGGTCAAGGCCAGGTGCTACGACTTCGTCTGTAACGGCTGCGAGCTCTGCAGCGGCAGCATCAGAATCCATACCAGCGAGCTGCAGAAGAAGGTGTTCCGCCTGCTCGGCTATAATGATGATGAAATTAAGGCGCTTTTCGGTCATATGCTGGAAGCCTTCGACTTCGGTGCGCCCCCGCACGGCGGCATCGCCCCCGGCATCGACCGCGTTGTGATGCTGCTGGCCGGCGAGGAAAGCATCCGCGAGGTCGTGGCTTTCCCCAAGAACCAGGCCGCCGTCGACTTGACCTTCAATGCACCGTCGCCGGTCACCGGAGAGCAGCTGGCTGAACTGCACATTCGACTGCGCGAAGAAGAGTAGCCTTTTGGAGGTAACTTGAAAGTAACCAGGGATAAAGAAGAAAACCGGCAGGCCTTCCTGACCGTCGAGATGGACCCCGCCGAGATGGAAGAGGGCATGCAGCACGCCTATGAAACCGTCGTCAAAAAAGCCAGCATACCCGGCTTCCGCAAGGGCAAAGCCCCGCGGGCAGTCGTCGAGCGAACACTGGGTAAAGAACGGCTCCTTGAAGAGGCCCTCGACCACCTGCTTCCCCAGGCTTACCAGCAGGCGCTCAAGGAGCAGACCATCGAGCCTTACGCCCAGCCGGAGATCGAGATAACCCGGCCCGACCCCCTCGTCTTTAAAGCGGTCGTCCCTTTGATGCCCACGGTAGAGCTTAGCGACTACCGTGCCGTCAGGATGCAGCCGGAATCGGTAGAAATTAAAGAAGAAAACGTCAGCGCCGTCCTGGAAGAGCTACGCCACCAGCACGCTACCTGGGAGCCTGTCGACCGGCCCCTGGACTATAACGACATGGCCGTCATGGACATTAACGGCGAGGTTGAGGAAAAGGCCTACGTCAAGAAGGCCGCCGCTCAGGTGCAGATAACTAAAGATATGATTTCCCCGGCCCCGGGCTTCGCCGACCAGGTTTTAGGCATGAAAAAAGGCGACGAGAAAGAGTTTAAGATCACCTATCCCGCCGATTATCCCGGCGGCAGCGTCGCCGGCAAGGAAGGACATTTCAATGTCAGGCTCCTCGAGATCAAAGAGGAAAAGCTCCCCGAGCTCAACGACGAGCTGGCCGCGCAGATCTCTCCCGATCTCAAGAACGTGGACGCCCTGAAGGACGAGGCCAGGAAAAGTCTGACTCTTCGCGCCGAGGAGCGCGCGCGGATGGACTTCGAGGAAAAACTCATCAATGCTATAGTCGAGCAGGCTAAGGTCGAATATCCGCCCGTTCTCATCGACCTTGAAATTAACCGTATCCTTAACGAACAGGCCCGGCAGCTGCAAATGAGCGGTCAGGGCATGGACCAGTACCTGAAAAGCATCAATAAAACTGCCGAGCAACTCCAGGAGGAACTGCGCCCGGTCGCGGTTAAAAATGTCACCGCATCCCTCGTACTGAGTAAGATCTCCGGTGAGGAAAAGATCGAGGTGACGGAAGAGGACATCGAGAACGGTATCACCAATATGACCAGGAGCATCGGCGCCGATAAAAAAGAGGAGTTCCGCAAGCTGCTGGATACGCCGCGCACCCGTGAATCGCTGGAACAGTCGTTGAAAACGCGTAAGACCATCGAGCGCCTGGCTGAAATCGCTAAAAACACCGCAGAAACCAAACAGGAAACAAAGGAGGAAGCCAATGCATAATATGCCTATAAACAATCTGCCGTTCCAGAATCTCCCCGCCAACATCATCCCCGGGGTGGTCGAGACCGGCCCCAGGGGCGAAAGAATGTGGGACCTGTACTCCATGCTTCTGAAGGAGCGTATCATCATGCTCTTCACGCCAATTTCCGACCCCGTTGCCAATACCCTCATCGCCCAGCTTCTCTACCTGGAGCGCGAGGACCCCGAGAGGGACATCAATATGTATATCCAGAGCCCCGGCGGCTCTATCAGCGCCGGGCTGGCTATCTACGATACCATGCAGCTCATCCGCCCGCAGGTTTCCACCATCTGCGTCGGCATGGCGGCCAGTATGGCGACGGTGCTTCTCTGCGCCGGCACCAAGGGCAAGCGCTATGCCCTGCCCCACTCCACCATCCACATGCACCAGGCGAGTAGTGGTGTTCAAGGACAGGCAGCGGATATGGTCATCGCGGCCAAAGAGATAATGCGACAGCAGGATATCCTCAAGGAAATTCTCAACAAGCATACCGGCCAGACGATGGATAAAATAACTCATGATATTGACCGCGACTTCTACCTCAACCCCGAGCAGGCGGTGGACTACGGCATCATCGACGAAGTCCTCACCAAGCCGTCCGAGGAAAAAGAAAAGGATAAGAAAGAAAAGAGATAAAGTCGCCTTATCATCATATAGTAAAAAAAGAGGGGGCTAAGCCCCCTCTTTGATTCTGTGAATCACGACAAACAGTCTATTGCTTCCCGGCTACTTTCTCATCGATCTCTGCGGTCAGGTCATAGCCTCCGACAATATTACCCTGCGCATCCACGACCTGCCGGTCTTCCCTGATCTTGATCTTGCCCTGGCTGAACACTTTTAAAGTGGCGACCGTCAGCGGCAGCTCCCGCGCCGCTCCGTGTGCCCGTATCGTCTTGAACAGCATATTCTCCACGCCCAGCACTGCTTTGATTTCTTCTACCCGCTTCCCCTTTATCTCCTCC
>JBFYTX010000079.1:0-4912 GCA_041300345.1 Dehalococcoidales bacterium
TCCGCTTACAACGGCTGGAATAATACGGCCGTAGATCCCAGCTATCCGAAACTAGTTGAGACTCTCACCGCCGCCGGTGATGTCGTCAATAGGGCGACCCTCGAGCTTGATGATACCTATATGGCTCTGGTTAACGAGGTAGGTTTCATCGGTGCTTCCATAGTGGCTGGCGGCCTTGAAACCGGAGGCATTTATTCTGTCGCCGGTACCGGTGCTACGCCTCAGATCTTCACCACTACGGGTGTCAACAGCCTGGCCTGGGACGGCATCAACCTGATGGCTGCCCCGTACCAGGTCGCACCTGGACCCATCACTATCTACCGCAGCTCGACCGCACTATCGGCGACACCCATATTCTCCTTGAGCACCGCGGTCAAGACCCCCGGCACCGGCACCTTACCGCTGGTCATCTTCAGCGGCGGGGACGGCTACGCCTTCTCCCGGGGCGCGAACAGCGCTATTGCCAGGACGACCGACCTGGGCAGGTCCTTTAACGGCATCAAGTACGTCAACTCCGACTTCAGTAACATGATCGATTTCTGGATTAGTTCTGATGCCTCAGTGATGTACGCCATCACCGATGACGGCGTATCGACCAATGCCCTCTGGCGCAAGAACGCCGGAGTCTGGGAACGCGTCCTGATCTTCACCGGCGCCAGCTACGGCGTCAACTGGCTGGTCCGCGCGGCAGACAGTGACCCGACCGCCGTCTTCCTTGCCCGGAAGGGCGCCAGGAACGTAGTCTACTCCCTCGATAACGGAGACTTCACCTGGACCACAAGGTTCAGCCAGCAGAACATCGCCGACCTGGCCGCTATGAGTGCCGGCACGATCTACTATGTATCTGACACCGGCGCAACCGGCGCGGTATTCAAAGGGACCGTCTCAGTTTCTGCAATAGCCTGGACGAACCTCGGCGCCCTCACCGGCGCAGTCAGACTCTACAACATCACCCTGGCCGGCGACGGCTTTGTAGTCGGCGGCCTGACAGGCGCTGTCGGTTACTATAACGGCACCGTCCTGGCTACGGCCGGCACTCTCGGAACCGGTCCTGTTGTAGTCGCCGCCAGCGGCACGGCCGACGGCGATGTCATCTGGGCGGCGTCTGCTACCACCGGTGGTGTCAACAACTATACCATCGGCACCAGCACCGCTTTCTCCGTTACTCCGATCACGGCCGCGTCCGGGTTCACCGGCGTAGCCTATGCCAACGGCGTAGCCTATGCCTATGACGATACACTTGATCGTCTGTACCGGTATATCCCCGGCGCCGCAGCCGATATCATCGCGGGAGTCGGCACCGAGGTCTTTGACCAGACCAACATGGTCAACGCGCTGCAGGTCAGCATGGGCAGCAACACGCTGTGGGCGCGCAACTCGGCTACAGCTCCTGATACCATCCAGAGCTACACCGAGTTCCTGCTCCTGGCGATACCGTCGCTGACCTACCCGGTCGCCGGAGAGATCATCCCGGTCAACAGTATCAACGGCGTGACCAACCCGTTCATCTTCCAGTGGGCCGCTCCTGCTGGAGTAACTGCGCCTCTCGCCGGTTGGACTTATACCGTTTCTGTGTTCTTTGATCAGGCCGGCACTATAGCAGTTGCTCCCGCTGTAGTCAGGACCGTTACCAACGCCCCATCTACTCTCTTCAACGTTGGTGGTGTTTCTCCCTTTACAGCCGGTGAGACCTACTACTGGAGAGTACAGGTCACCGGTCCGATCACAAGCCTCCCGAGTGAGAGCCCCACGATCGTCACAGGGACTTTCACCGTCCAGCAGCTCGAGGCGGTAGTACCCGTTATCGATTCGCCGCCGAACGGCTCGAACGTAGAATCGCTGACCCCGGCCTTCTCCTGGGGCCCGATCTCCGGAGTCACCAAGTACGAGTTCCAGATTGCCAAAGAGCCGGAGTTCGCCCTCATGGTCTACACGGCCAACTCTTCAACCTCCAGCGCCGCGCTGCCCGTTGCCACGCAGCTTGAAGACGGCGAGACCTACTTCTGGAGAGTCAGGGCTATCGAGCCCGCCGTGGGCGAATGGTCGCAGGTAGGCATCTTCACGGTAGCTGTACCGGTTACCCCCCCTGTTACTGTGACGCCGACGGTTACCGCTACGACTACCACTACCGTTATCACGACACCGACCATAATCATTCCGACCACGACACAAGCGCCCGTTGAGAAGATCTCCCCGGCATACATCTGGGCGATCATCATCATCGGCGCAGTACTGGTCATCGCGGTAATTGTCCTGATCGTCAGAACCAGACGGACAGTCTAAACCCTGACTGAACAGGCAAGACACGGAACACCGAGAGCCCCGGCGAAAGCCGGGGCTCTCTCTTTTTACAGGAGTGTTTAAGATGGGCGAGGGGAGAGACGAAAATCTCCCTCCTGTCCCTCTTTACAAACGAGGGATGCCAATACCCGATAAGGGAGTTTTCAAGAGGGGCGAAGCCCCTCTTTTTTTCTTCCCCCTTCCTTTCTCAAAGGAAGGGGGCAAAGGGGATGGATTGTCCTCTAGATATCATCCAGGCGTGACGCCAGCACCTGCACGGGGACGAGCGCGCCGGCGTTCAGCGAGGCAACTCCCTCAGGGATACAGACCAGGCTGTTAGCGGCGGCGATAGCCTGCAGGCGGCTCCTCTGGCGGTAAAGCTTTACACTGAAACTGCCCGAAGCGTCACGGGTCAATATAGCGTCTTTGAACTCCGTCCAGGCCCGGTGGCGACTTTTCAGGTCCTCGCTAAGGCTGGCGGGCACCGAGGGGAGAGGGTGGCGGGTATCGCCGCCCAGGCGCAGGACGCCCGGCAGGGCGAGCTGCAGGAAAGCCATCTCGTTACTGGCGGGACCGCCCGGCAGGCAGAACACCGGCTTGTCCTCGTAGAGACCGAAGGCGATGCCTTTACCCGGCCCCATGCGCACGTGGTGAAATATCTCACGCCAGCCCAGCTTGTCCAGCGCGCCGATAACAAGGTCGCGTTCGCTGCCCCAGGCGCCGCCGCTGGTCAGAACGCAATCGACGGAGGGCAGGCGATTTTTTAACTCCCTCATGATGGCCGCTTCACTATCGCTCACCACCGAGGTGATGCAGGACACCCCGAAAGAAGCCAGCCAGGCCTGCATGGTGACGAGGTTGCTGGCGTAAAGCTGGCCGGGACGGAGGTCACTGCCGGGAGCAATCACCTCATCACCCACCCCTATCACCGCCGCCAGGGGGCGCCGGTACACACCGACCCGGCTGACGCCGGCCGCCGCCGCCAGTCCCAGGTAACCCGGTAAAAGCCGGCCGCCGCGGCGAATAATAATGTCCCCGGCAGCCACTTCGGCGCCGGTACGCAGGATATTTCGTCCGGGCGCGGCATCCGCCTTGATGGCGACTTCCTCCGGGGACAGTTCCTCGCCGAACTCACCGGACACTACAGCAGTAGCGCCAGGCGGTATCGGCGCGCCGGCACAGACCTTAACGGCGCTGCCTGCGATTACCTCGCCGTCAAACTTTGAACCGGCAAAGACCGAGCCGATGATGCTGAGCCGGGCCGGGCGTTTCGATGAAGCTCCGGCAACGTCTCCCGATCTGACCGCGAAGCCGTCTTTAAGCGATACATCGGTCCCGGGATAGCTTACCCGCGCGATGATATCCTCCGCGGCGATACGCCCGGCGCCTTCCGCCAGTACTACTTCTTCTACTCCTACCGCCCTGACATTGGCAATGATAAGGTCGAAGGCTTCGCGGTATCCTACATAACCGATACCTTCGTCGATTTCGTTAGCGTCATTTTCCATAGATCTGCGTCCGCCCTTTCAATGCAGTATATACTCCGTTTCTGAAATTATTCAAATAAAAAACGAGTCAAACCATTGACAATAAAATAAACTAGTAGTAAAATTCGCCATGTGTCTAACGCCAGGAGCCTAAGAATTAAACAAAATGCCCATCTTACGTCCTTGAAAGCCTGGCTGTACTTCCTCGGACTGGCATCGCTCGTATGCGTAATTTTCGCCGTCCCGCTTTGCCCTGCGGCGGCGGCCGGCGAACCGGCCAAATGGACCAGAGTCAATATCCCCGTTGAAGGCGAGGCCGGCGACTGGGCGCTGGCGGCCGGCTCGGATATCCGGCTCCTGGCCGCGGGCGGCGACGGCGCGTTATACGCCTACGCGGCGGGACTTATCTACACCCTGTACCGGTCCACCGATGGCGGCCGCCACTGGGAGCACACCGGCGGCGTGCGGGACGCCATAGTCGACATTGCGATTTCCCCCCAAAATCCCGCCTTCGTATATTACGCCACCGCTTCGCAGGTCTACCGTTCGGCGGACAGCGGCCGGACCTTTCAGGCGCTGCCGCCCGGCCCCGGGGGCGCCGGCGCGAACAATATAGCTATCACATCTATCGACGTGGTCCGGCTGGAAAGCAACCTGGTGGTCGCAGGGACGAAAGACGGCGACGGCGCCGAGTTCGGCGGCGTTTATATCTTAAATGAAGGCAATATCGTCCCGGCCTGGACGGACAGCGGCCCCGGCGGCTACGACATCGCAGCGGTGGCTTACTCGCCGTATTATAACGATGACCCCCGCCTTATAGTCGTGGCGACCGACGAGAATGATACGTTCGTCTGCAGTAGAGTCGACGACTTTGGCTGGAACGAGGATATCGGTTATGCCCGCATTGATGCGGTAGCCGTCTCAGCGCAGATCGCCTTCGCCGGTAGCTATAGCCTTGACGAGCCGGCCTTTTATGTGGGCATCGACACGGGTACCGATGAGGGAGATGTCTACAGGATTAGCAGTACCCCCGCGCCGGAAACGTCCACGGCCACCGACCTTAACGCTAGCGGCACAGGCGCCGTCGATATCGCCGGGCTGGCATCCTATGAAGCTGACGGCGCGGTCATCCTGCTGGCGGGGAC
>JBFYTX010000108.1:0-3373 GCA_041300345.1 Dehalococcoidales bacterium
GCCAGAGCGTCTTGCCGACATTACTCAGGTTGATCTTCCGGCCTTCGACCTCGATGGTGAAGTCGTTTTCGGGGTTTTTCAGCTGCGCCAGGACTGTATCATCAGCTGCGGGTGGCGGGTCATCATCCGCGGGTGGCGGGTCGTCCGCGGCGGCAACAGCGGTAGCTTTCATACGGCCTTTAACGTCCTTTTTTCCCGGCGGTTTGCCCGTGACCGTTACGGTCTCCAGCCGCCTGACTTCTCCGGGCGGCTTGTCCTCGCGGAGCCGCATGAAGACCGGGGCGCGAAGCCGCCCGTCTTTAGTCCACTCGGCAAACTTGATCTCCGCCACCAGCTCCGGCTTGACCCAGGTCGTCGCGCCGTTAAGGGGCGGTACTTCAACAAAAGGGTTGGTCGTGCTCTTCAGCGCGTCCAGCCGCTTTTTCATCTCGCCCAAAAGCTTTTCGTCGAAGCCGGTGCCGACGTGCCCGGCGAAGACGAGCTTGCGGGTTTTATCGTAATACCCCAGCAATAGAGAGCTGAAGGTCGTTTTCCTCGCCCCTTCGGGCGCCACGCTGTAGCCGCCGATGACGAACTCGTCGCTGAGGGTGGCCTTCACTTTCAGCCAGTCGGGCGAACGCCTGCCGGATTGGTAAAGGCTGTCGAACTGCTTGGCGACGACCCCTTCCAGTCCGTTCTTTACCGCGGCTTTATAGACTGTCTCCCCGTCCTTCTCGAAGTAATCGATGAGCCGGACACGGTCGCCGGGGGTGAGGACTTTTTTCAACAGCTCCTTCCGGTAGCGCAGGGCGGCCCCGCGCAGGTCGTAACCATCCAGATAGAGGACATCGAACACGTAATAGACCAGGGGAAACCCTCCGGCCTCTTCCTCCCCATCTTTCCGCCCCACCGATTTCAAATAGTTTTGCAGGCACTGGAAGCACTGCTTGCCTTTTTCGTCCAGGGCGATGATCTCGCCGTCCAGGACGAGCTCCGAGGCCGGCTGCCGGTCGAGCTCGGGGACGAGGATATGGTATTTAGCGGTGACGTTATTGCCATTGCGGGAAAGCAGAGTGGCTTTTCCCTCCCGTACCAGGGTAATAATGCGGAAACCGTCCAGCTTGGGCTCAGAGATCCAGTCCGGCCGCGAGAACGGCCCGCCGGTGAGGCTGGCCAGCATGGGCGCTACATTGGTCGGGAACGCCGCCTGGCGCGCGCCGGGGACGTTTTTAAGGTCGGGCGGGGCGGTCGCCGGCGGGTCGTCACCGCTCTTTTTTTTTATGTCCTCAATCGTACGGCCGCTGGCCGCCGATTTTTCTTCTTTGAGGATATCGCTGCCCGGCCGGGCGTGCCCGTCGCGGTGTTTGATCAGGAGCCAGTCGCGCTCCCTCTTCGCTATTTTCACCAGCGTCCAGGAGCCCTTGAGCTTGCTGCCACGCAGGGTGATCGAGAGCTTGCCGTCCTCGAGCCCCTGCCGCATCTTTTTCTCGGCGGCGGCGCGGTTGTCAAAAAGCAGCTCGCCGCCCTCGTCGGGTGAGTACGTGCCGCTGTCCCAGACGATGACCTCGCCGGCACCATACTCGCCCTCAGGGATCGTCCCCTCGAACGAGGCGTAATCGAGCGGGTGGTCTTCCACCATCACGGCCAGGCGCTTATCGGCGGGATCTACGGAAGGCCCTTTGGGCACCGACCACGATTTGAGAACGCCGTCCAGCTCTAGGCGGAAATCGTAATGGAGCGCACGGGCGCGGTGCTTCTGAACAACGAAGGTCAGCGGCCCCTGGCCAGCCTTTTTTTCAGGCGGCGGCTCGCCGGTACGTTTAAAATCCCTTTTTCGCCGATATTCTGCCAGGGCCATATCTATCTCCGCCTACCTGGTCACCGCCACCGGTTCCTTTTTAGCAGCCCTGATGCTCGCCCGCAGCGACTCCATGAGGTCGCCCATCTCTACCTTCGGCGCCGCGGGCGCGGTGATCTTCTCGCCTTTCATCTTGGCATCCACCACCTTTTTCAGGGCGGCGCGGTACTCGTCTTTATATTCATCCGGCTTGAAGGCCGTGGCCATGGCTTTGACCAGCGACACGGCCATCTCGAGCTCGGCGGCAGCCAGCTTGCTTTTCGGGGCGGTAATATCCTCCCGCGGCAGTATCTCGGACGCGTAGCGCAGGCTGTGCAGTATAATGATATCGTCCGAGGGCCTGAGGCAGCAGAGGTGCTCGCGGCGCTGAAACGTTACTTTCCCGACGCCCAGCCGGCTCGTCTTTTCGAGGGCCTCCCTGAGGAGCTGGAAAGGCCTGGCGCCGAGCTCTTCCGGCTCGAGGTAATGCACGCCGGCGAAGTACACGGGGTCGACCTCTTTTTCTTCGACAAAGCCGAGGATATTGATGGCGTGCGTGGTCTTGACCGGCACGTTCTCAAAGTCGGCGTCGGTCAGGACGACGTACTGGTCTTTGGATACCTCGTAGCCGCGTACGGTGTCCTTGATGCCGAAATATTCGTTGTCCTTCTCGCAGTGCAACACCTGTTTGGGCCGGGTGAGACATTTTTTATGGAGAAGGTGGAAACTGAGGGCTTTGCTCCCGGTGCCCACGTACATTTTGACGGGAATTACCACGAGTCCGAAGCTGATGACGCCTTTCCAGAATGCCCTTGCCATAGACCGCCTCCTGCTTTTTATCCCGCGATGCTACCGGCACGCGTGACCGCCACCTTGACTTAACGTGGTAATTATAGCAAGTCCGGCATGACAGAATAATAGAAGCCGGAGCAGAATTATTACAAATTTATGTCATTTAAAGGCAGAGAGGGCAGTCTGTTAGTGCGTAATATTGTGCTCCCTGATTTCGTTGATTTCATCCTCAGATAGAACATCATCCGGGGAAGGCGAAAATTCATACAGGAACTCAAGCTTGAGTTCCTTCTTGGTTATCCATTCCCATCCCTTTTTCATAGAAGACCTGGGATGTTCAGAAATATCATCGAAAGTCAACCTGCCAGTGACCCTGTAGACTCTCCCTCTCAATTTTCCATCATGTCTTATCTTTCCGTCATCAGATACCGATACGATACTTGGCTGGGTCGAAAAAACCCGGGCCAGTTGTTCAATCTGCGTGATGGTGCTCCCTCTCCGCAATGTTTCCAGTGCTAAAGGCGAGCCGTGGAACCAGGTTCCCTGTTTCTTCAATGACATTTTGACCCTGAGTGTAATACCGTTCCGCGATTTTGTCAATGGAGAAGATGTTACGCGATAAAACCGGGAAGCCGGGGTCCGCGGCAGGCAGGAACAGTTCCTCTTAGTTTCAGGTATATAAGTTGAAGGAATGACAAGCATAAAAAGTGTCCCTCGTTTTCCGGCAACATATTTTGTAATTGCCTGAGAATTTTTATATGATAG
>JBFYTX010000137.1:0-2770 GCA_041300345.1 Dehalococcoidales bacterium
TGGCTGCGGCTCCAGAAAAAAGACCTGATAAAGGTCGACCGTCTGGATACGGACGGCGAAGGGGCTTTCGACCTCGACGGACTTAAGCAAAAACTCGAACAGAATAAAGTTGCCCTGGTCAGCATGGCATATACCTCCAACCTGACCGGCTATTCCATACCGGCCGGTGAAATCATTAAGCTCGCCCATGCTTATGGGGCGAAGGTCCTGCTTGACGCGGCGCAGACGGCCGCTCATCGCATTATCGACGTGCAGAAGCTGGACGTCGATTTCCTGGCGTTTTCCATGCATAAGATGTGCGGGCCGCGGGGCGTAGGTATCCTGTACGGCAAGCAGGAGTACCTGGGCCGCGCCCTCCATGAGGAAGACGACCCTGCCGGCGCCATCGCCCCGTGTCTGCTGGGCGGCGGGACAGTCGCCGATACTACTTATGATTCGTATTCCCTGCTGGAGCCGCCGGAACGCTTCGAGGTTGGCGTCCAGGACTACCCCGGCCAGATCGCGTCCGGGACGGCAGTCGCCTATTTAAAGAATATTGGCATGGACAATATAAACGGCCGGATGAATCTGCTCAACGATTTTTTAACTAAAGAGCTGTTAAAACGTTATGGCGATACGGGCTGGTTCCGGATACTCGGCCCTGAGGACGCAGGCAAAAGAGCCGGTATCCTGACCTTCGAGGTCAGGCGTCCTAACGCCGTGGGTATCGCCGAGGAGCTCGGCGATAAAAACAACATCATGATCCGCGACGGCGTTTTCTGCGTCCATTCTTATCTGAACTTTAAATACGGGCAGGGATGGATGCGGCCGCGCCTGCCTGCCGAGCACCGGATGACCTACCGGGTTTCTCTGTATTTCTATAACACCCTGGAAGAGTGCCGGATATTCCTGGGTACGCTGGACTCGATCTTCCGGGAACGCAGCTATATTTAACATGGACGAGCTTGTCGTTAAGTTTTACCGCCGCCTGTGCCGCCAGGGCTTTGCCCATGCCGGGGAACTGGATAACCCCTCGATATTCCTGGATACCGTCGGTGAGAGGATACGGATCTGCTCGCACGTCGGCCACGCCTATATCCATATCTATATCCATATACGGGACGGTGTCATCGATGATATTAAATATCTCTGCAATTGCGATCCTACCGCCAACGTGATCGTTGAGATTCTCTGCGGCCTGGTCAAGGGCAAGACGGTCAAAGAAGCGGAAAAGCTCACCGCGGCCTCTTTCACGCGGGCGCTGGGGGGCGGGGGAGAAGAGTACCGCAAAAAGGCCCGCGGCATCATCGAGCTGCTGCGCCGGGGCATCACCCGTTATACGGCTAGTCATACGCAATCTTAGACGCCCCTCCCCCTTCCTTTAGCAAAGGAAGGGGGATTAAGGGGGATAGATTTGTTGACAAACAATTTAATAAATGATATTTTATGGGCGAATGTACCAAGTAACTTAATACAAATCAATACCATTTGCTTTTAAAATCCGCCGTCATTAATATTAAAATCGGACGTAAATGCGAAAGGGGGCAGGTACTTGAATAACGTAACATTGACGGTAAACGGAGTCAAACACAAAGTGGCGGCCGGGCCGGACCTGGCGCTCATCGACCTGCTGCGAGAACAGCTCGGTCTCACCGGGACCAAGCAGTCCTGCGACCGCAAAGGGCAGTGCGGCGCCTGCACCGTCATCGTCGACGGCAAGGCCACCCGCTCCTGCCTGAGGAAGGTCGTCGACCTCGAGGGGGCGGATGTCATTACCGTGGAAGGACTGGGCACACCGGATAATCCACATCTCATCCAGGAAGCCTTCGTGCTCTCTGGGGCCATCCAGTGCGGTTACTGCACGCCGGGCATGATCATGGCCACCAAGGCCCTTCTCGACCAGAACCCCGACCCGGACCTGGCGGCCATAAAGAAGGCGCTGGCGCGCAACCTGTGCCGCTGCACCGGCTACGTTAAGATCATCGACGCGGTCAGGCTGGCGGGGAAATTCCTGCGTAAAGAAACCACGCCGGCGAAGGTCCGCGCTTCTATCAATAAAAAGAAAATGATCGGCGAGTCGCACCCGCGCCCGTCGGCCATGATTAAAGCCTGCGGCGTGGCTAAATTCGGCGGCGACTACAAGATGGACAACATGCTGGAAATCGCCGCCGTCCACAGCACCGAGTTCCACGCCATCATTAAAAGCATCGATGCCTCGGCGGCGAAGAAGATGCCGGGCGTTATCGGCGTCATGACGGCGGACGATATCAAGGGCACCAACCGCATCCGCGTCATCAAACCCGACCAGCCTTTGCTCTGCGAGGACAAGGTCAGGGCTTACGGCGACCCCGTGGCTATCGTCGCCGCGGCAACGAGGGAGCAGGCCAGGGCGGCCGCGGCCGCCGTCAAGGTCACTTATGAACCGCTTCTCGTGATGAAGACGCCGGAGGAAGCCCTGGCGCCGGGCGCCATCCAGATCCACCCGGACTCGCCCAACCTCTGCTATCAGCAGCCCCAGATAAAAGGCGACGCGGAAAAAGCCTTTAAAGCGGCGGCGTATACGGTCGACGGTGATTTCTCCACGCAGATGAACCACCAGGCGGCGTTAGAGCCGGAGGCCTGTGTGGCCTACCTGGATGGCGATGAGCTGGTGGTCATCGGCCGCAGCATCATGATCCACGCCCATGCCGGTATCATCAAGGAAGCGGTCGGCGCCGAGAAGGTTCGCTACATCGAACCTTATTCGGGCGGACAGTTCGGCATCAAGGCCTCCATCTCTTCAGAGGGCATT
>JBFYTX010000145.1:0-3421 GCA_041300345.1 Dehalococcoidales bacterium
CGGCTACACGCGGGAAGAACTGCTAAAAATGTCCATCGCCGATGTCGAGGCTCTGGAATCTCCCGAAGAGACCGCGGAGCGTGTAAAAAAATTATTGATCAATGGCTCCGACCGCTTCAAGACACGGCACCGATGTAAAAGCGGGAAAATAATCGATATTGAAATCAACGTCAATTATTATAACGTGGGAAAAGGACAATTATTCGTCTTTATCCACGATCTTACCGGGAGGGAAGAGGCGGAGGACGGCCGGAATAGGCGCATAGAAACCCGATGGCGTAAAAATATCACCAGGTTACAGGAACAATTCATCAAGGAGGGCCTGGAAAATTTCCAGGACCGGCAGATCATCGAGCTGCTGTTGAGCATGGTAATGCCGTCGCGAAGAGCCAGGCAGCTGGCCGAGGTCTGCATTGATAAATTCAAGAACCTGGTCGCTTTCCTCAATGCCTCGGCCGAGGATCTGATGAGCATCGGCGTCTCACCGCCCTGCGTGTTCTGCATTACCATGCTCCACAAGCTAATCACCAAGGTCCTCCAGGAGAAGATCAGGGAGCAGTCGATATATGATTCGCCGCAGGATATCTTCGACTATTTTTACTATTCGATGCGCGACCTGGATAAAGAGGTCTTTAAAATCATGTTTCTCAACGCCCGGAACCAGATTATGGATGTTATCGACTTTTTTAAAGGCACCGCCGATAAAATTACCGTCGATCCCCGCGAGGTGGTGGAAAGCGCCATCGCCCGCGGCACCCGGGCCCTGGTCTTCGTCCACAATCACCCCTCCGGCGATCCGACCCCCAGCCAGCCTGACAGGCACCTCACCCGCGACCTCGTTTTCGTGGGCAATATCCTGCAGATAAAAGTGCTGGACCACATCATCATCGGGGAAAACCGGTATTTCAGCTTTGCCGCCGAGGGTCTGATCAAGGAATATGAGATGGACTTCCTGAACCTCAGGCTGACGGGGACTTCCGAGGCCAGGCGCCGGATATCCAGGGCCAGGGATCCGGACGGTCAATAGATTTCCAGAGACAGGTCTAAACCCCCGCCGCTTCCAGCTCCAGGAGCATTATCTTCACCGGCAGCCCGCCGCTGTACCCGCCCAGGCTGCCGTCTTTGGCCAGCACGCGGTGGCAGGGGACGATGATGGGAAGGGGATTCACGGAGAGGGCTTGGCCGGCGGCCCGCACCGCCCGCGGGTTACCGGCCCGGCCGGCCACCCAGCTATAAGAGCGGGTCTGGCCGTAAGGAATATCACCGGCCGCCCGCCACACGGCGCGCTGAAAAGGCGTGGCGCCGGTAAGGTCGAGCACGTCAGCGAATTCCACCCGTTGCCCGTTAAAATATGCCTGATATCGGTCGACCAAGCCGGCGAAGCGCGGCGGGGCTTCCTGAGCGCTTGTCAGGTCATCACCCAGTGAAACATAGGCTTCGTGTTTTGAAGGTTGCGGCAGCGTATCGCGGCGCAAGCCGGCCGCCGAACCCATGATCCCTATCCAGCCCGCTTTGGTTTCAAAAACAACGTAAAACATCTACTTAAACTCCGGCTCGATGAGCCCGTAATCGCCGTCGTTGCGGCGGTAAAGCAGGCGGACCTGCTGGGCATCGTTGACGAAGAGGAAGAAATCGTGGCCCAGGCGCTCCATCTGGGCGATAGCTTCTTCGCGGGTCATCGCTTCGATAACGAAATGCTTGGTCTTGACCACCCGGGGCGCCGGCCGTTCCTCCCGGGGGGATTTTCCCCTGGCCAGCGGGCTGCCCCGGCCGCGGTCATAAAGCTTTCCCTTATGCCGCTCCATCTGGCGGGTCATTACGGTCACCACGCGGTCGATGGCTTTAAACAGGTCTTCACCGCGCTCCTCCCCGTGCAGCACCGAGCCGGCGATGCCGCCGTTTACCGTCACCCGCGCCAGGTAGCGCTGCAGCGGCGACCTCGTTTTCTCGTCGGAGATTTCCACCTTGATGTCGATGATATCCGGCAGGTGACGGTTGAGCTTGCTCATCTTCTGTTCGATATATCGTTGCGCGGCCGGCGTTATCTCGGTATTGGTCCCGGCAATCAGTAGCTCCATATTGCCACGCTCCTGTAATAAATTTTTCCCGGTTAGAGCTCCCGCGCCAGGGTCAGCCCCCAGACCTGCGCCGCCCCGGCGTCCTTGAGCGCCCCGGCGCAGGCGTTGAGAGTGGCGCCGGAGGTAGATACATCGTCGATGAGGAGCACCTGCTTGCCCCGGAACCGCCCGTCGGGGCAGATGAAAGCGCCGGTGACGTTCTTCTGCCGCTCGCTGATGCCGGCCGACCTCGCCTGGGGGCCGGCGTAATGGCGGCGGAGAAGGCCGTTCGGCGCCACTGGCAGGCCGCAGCGACGGCCGAGCTCTCCGGCCAGCAAAGCCGACTGGTTGTAGCCGCGCTCACGGAGGCGTTTGGTGTGCAAAGGCACCGGCACCAGGATATCCGCCGGTACCGGGTTGGCGACCAGGTATTCGTAGAGCAGCCCGGCCAAGAATGGCGCCAGCGCCCGCAGGTTGCGGTATTTCAACTCATGGACGGCACGGCGGATAACGCCGCCGAAAACGAAAGGAGAACGAATGCCGTCGATGCCGTCAGGCGTGTCCGGCCAGTCATGGCAGGCGTCATTTTCCACGAGGGGTCGCCCGCACCGGGGGCAAACGGGAAGGGCGATCTCCGGCAAACCGCGGCGGCAGTCGCCGCAGATGAAGTCGCCTTCTTTGCCGCAGCCGAGGCACCACCGGGGGAAAAGGAGGTCAAGTGCCGCCCTTTTTAGAACAGTTATCCGGGGAAGCACGATCGCCATCCGCAGTCCGCCATTTGAACTCCCGGGGGATATTACCGGGGACGGGAGTTATGGAGCGTGCCGCTCATGATAGGTTCGTCCCTATAGACATCACCGTTGCGGATCTTCAAGTTGAAACCGCAATCGGGATTGGTGCAAACCCAGGCTTTATACTGGATAGACGCCCCCTGGCTGCCGAAATCCGATAGAGGCACCAGGTCTCCAGTATTGCATTTCTGACACTTGGGGAAACCAGTCTGTTCCATGGGGTCCTCCTCCCAACCAAAAAATAAAAATAAACCTCACTAGTATAACCTGAAACGGCAGTGGTTGACAAGTAGCTGGCACTGTTCGGTTTTTTGTTGTCGGTGCTAACCTCACTCCTTAATCCCCTCTCCAGCCGGATATAAAGGTAAAAGATAATACCTGTCTATGGCTGGAGAGGGGAGTTTAAAAGAGAGGGGGCGAAGCCCCCCTCTCATATTCTTGACCGGTCTATCCGTAGCTACATCGCACTAGAATATCTTCAGGGATAAAAAAGTCCCGATGGTGTCGGGACTTTTATCGTAATAATATCCCTTCTCTTTGTAAAAGAAGGGGCGGGGGATTATGGCAGGCCTA
>JBFYTX010000194.1:0-3283 GCA_041300345.1 Dehalococcoidales bacterium
TCGCCGTCCCGGCCCGTATCTCCGAAGGCGCTATCACGCCGCCCGAGGTCATACTGGTGGTGGGGGTGAACGGGAGCGGCAAGACCACCTCGATAGCCAAGTTGGCCCGCAAGCTCAAGAAAGCGGGCAAGAGTGTAATACTGGCGGCGGCTGACACCTTTAGAGCGGCGGCCATCGACCAGCTGAAAAAACAGGGGGAGAGGGCGGGGGTGGAGGTCATCGCCCACCAGCCCGGCGCCGACCCGGGGGCGGTCGTCTACGACGCCCTGCAGGCAGCGAAAAGCCGCGGCACGGACGTGGTCATTATAGATACCGCCGGCCGTTTACATACCAAGTTCAACCTCATGGAAGAGCTTAAAAAAGTGAGGCGCGTAGCCGGCAAGCTGGACGCCGCCGCCCCCCACCAGGTTATACTGGTGCTGGACGCCACCACCGGGCAGAATGGCCTCACGCAGGCGCGGTATTTCACCGAGGCGGTTGGCGTCACCGGCGTCTTCCTGGCCAAGCTGGACGGCACGGCCAAGGGCGGCATCGTCCTGGCCATCTGCGACGAACTCAAGCTCCCTATCCAGCTAATCGGGATCGGGGAGGGGCTAGAGGACATGGTCGACTTCAACGCGGCGTCGTTCGTCGAAGCATTAACAGCTTAGAATAAGGGAGCAGTATGATCACTATCGGTATCGACCCGGTTGCCTTTCACATCGGCAATATCGCCGTCGGTTGGTACGGCATCATGGTGGCCCTGGCGGTAATAACGCTGCTCATCTGGGCGCTAGTCTCGGTCAAGAAGGGCTCGGGGCTGACTTACAACACCGTCATCAACGGGGCGATAGTTGGCATCCCGTCCGGCGTGGTTTTTTCGCGGCTTCTGCACGTCGTGGACGACTGGGACTATTACTTTCAGAATCCCGGGCAGATACTCGGCGGTTCAGGGCTGTCTATCTGGGGGGCGGTGCTCGGGGCAGCGCTGGGTGTCTGGATATACAGTCGATTCAGCAAGATATCCTTCGGGCACCTGGCGGACGTCATCGCCCCGGGGATCATCCTGGCGCAGGCGATAGGACGGGTCGGCTGCACCATCCTGGGCGACGATACCGGGTTGCCCACCACTCTCCCCTGGGGGGTAGTTTACACTAGCCCCAATAGCCCGACCAACCAGGCGGTAGGTCTCACCCCCACACACCCGGTGGTCACCTACGAAATTATATTTGACCTCATCGTCTTTGGCCTATTATTGATGCTGCGGAAAAGGCTCAAACCGGACGGATCGCTATTCCTGGTATACCTGGCCCTGTACTCGGCATGGCGCGTCGGGAGCGATTTCCTGCGGACGGGGACGGACTTCCTCTTCGGCCTGCACCAGGCGCAGATCATCGGCATCATCGTATTGATCATTGCGGTGGGACTGATGGCATGGCGGACGAGGTGGGTAAAAAAGGGAGACGAGCCGGCAACTACTAACTAGCCGCTTTTCTTAAAGTCCAGGATATTGAGTCGAAGCTGGTTTTTACCGCCCCAGGTATCCACTTCCACGTTATAGACGACGTCGATGAGCGGCGCCAACTCCGCCGCGTGATTGCCCAGGCGGAAAGCCACGCCGTCGAAGACCGTCCCCCGCTGCCTGAGCTTGAGACGCAGGTGTTCGCCGGTATTACCCATAGCGCGGCGCTCCAGCACTTCAACATCGCGGCTAAGGAACACCGGCACCGGATTGCCGCGGCCAAAGGGCGCCAACAGCTGCGTCGTCCGGAAGGCGTCGCCGCCAAGCTCGGGCAGGGTGACCAGGGCGTCGATGTCCAGATGGGGCCGCAGCTCGACACCGCTGAGCATTTCACCGGCCAGGGCGGCCAGCTCGCGCTCCAGCTCGGGCAGGTCCTTCGTGGGCATGGTAAAGCCGGCCGCGGCCGCGTGTCCGCCGTAGCGGGTAAAGAACCGGCTGAACTTGTTCAGCGCCGCAATGATATCGAACTCCGGGATGCTACGGCAAGAGGCGTGGCAGACAGTGTCCGCGGTATGGATCACCACCGAAGGGCGATAAAACTCCTCGGTGAGGCGGCCGGCCACCAGGCCGGCGATGCCCATCGGGTATTCTTTATCGGCAGTAAGCAAAAGTGGCGGCAAGCCCCGGGCGATGACCTGCTCCCTGGCCCGGACCAGCGTCACCGTGGTCAGCCGCTGCCGTTCCTCGTTTTTACGGGCGAGCCAGGCCGCCAGCTCCTCCGCCTCCTGGTCGGACTGCGTCGTCAGCAGTTTATAGCCGGTCAGGCCGTCAGCCAGGCGGCCGGCGGCGTTAAGGCACGGGGCGATGACCCAGGAGATACGGTCCTCGTTGATAGCACCGGGCTCAAGCCGCGTCTGCGCTATCAGCTCCCTGATGCCGGGCCGGGGGGAGGCATTGATCGACTTCAGCCCCTCTTTGATAAGATAGCGGTTCTCGCCCAAAGGCGGCGACATATCGGCGATAGTGCCGATGGCCACCAGGTCCATGACCGGGTCGATCCGCTCCTCGATGCCGAGGCTGCGGAAGATGCCCTGTAAAAGCTTAAAAGCCACGCCAGCGCCGGCCAGGTGCAGGAAGGGATAGGCAGAGCCCTTCAGCTTGGGATTAATGACCGCGACGGCCTCCGGGATTTCATCCAGCGGGGTATGATGGTCGGTGATAATGAGGTCCAGCCCGATCTCCGGCATCTTCTTCGCCTCGGCGACATCAGTAACACCGCAGTCGACGGTGATCACTAGGCTGACGCCCTGCTCGCGGAGCTTTTTCAGGGCGTTGATAGCGAGCCCATGCCCTTCGGTCTGGCGATGGGGGATATAGGGGACGGTCCGGCCGCCGAGGAGCGCCAGGCCCTGGGTGAGGGCGGCGGTGGCGGTGATGCCATCGGCATCAAAATCGCCATAGACGGCGACGGTCTCCCCCTTGAGCAGCGCCCGGTTAATCCTGATAATGGCGCGATCCATACCGGGAAGTAAAAGGGGGTCGAGCAGGAGAGACTCATCGCTGGCGAGAAAGGCGGCGAAGTCCTGCGGACGGGTAACGCCGCGGTTAATGAGGAGCTGGACCAGAAGAGGCGGGAAGCCGGCGAGCTCCTGTCCGGGGGCAAGCGGAGGTAAGAGGTTCCAGCGGGTGTGGCTCAAGCCGCTGCCCCGGTACAGCGGCGCAGGATCAGGACCGAGTTATGCCCGCCGAAACCGAAAGAGTTGGTCAGGGCGGTATCGACCCGGGCAGGGCGGGCCTTATTAGGCACGTAGTCGAGGTCACAGGCAGGATCAGGCGTATCAT
>JBFYTX010000207.1:0-6488 GCA_041300345.1 Dehalococcoidales bacterium
CAAAATTTTTAACAATATTACAATTATTCAGTACAGCGTTGACCTGAGCCTGAGTCAATGGTACAATCGGGGAAACGGGCATAAAGACCGATGAACAAGTGGACGATACCGATGTACGGCCTGCCGCGGCAGATCACGGAAATACGGGAGGCGGAGGTGGAGTTGAGCGATAACGCCGGCATGGCCGAGGTGGTGGCGGCCCTCAGGGAAAAGATACCGGCGCTGGAGGGCACGGTGATCGTACGGGGAGAAGACCGGCTGGCGGACGAATACAAGTTCAACATCAACGGGCATTTCTACTTCGCGGGGACGGACTTCAAGCTGAAGAAAGGGGACCGCATCGCCCTGCTGGTGCCCATGACCGGGGGGTAACGTTTTAAGGCCAAAAAAAGGGGCTTGACAAATTCAACAAATTTCAATATAAATGAACTTGACAAGGATTAAAGCACGGGTGTAATATTTTGTATTCAATAAAATAAGTGTGAAAGGGACTGGACAACTCAATACGCGGAGGATGACTTCGCAGTGATTTCCGACCGGCGGGTGTCCGGCATCCACCGGGATATTTTTACAGGTTGTTCAGCGGGAAGGAGGTGATAATAGCGGAATATCAGACACGATTACGGATTTCCCTATTATTCAAAGGAGGAAGATAAAAAAATATAATGAAAAAAATTTTAGTAATAGTCTTAGCAGTAATAATGTCAGCGAGCCTGCTACTGATGAGCTGCGGGCCAGAAGAAACGCCAACCTCGACGCCGACCGTATCGCCGACAGTTTCGCCGACCGTCTCACCGACCGTCTCACCAACCGTTTCCCCGAGCGTGTCACCCACACCTACGAGCGGCCTTGGCGACCTGGCTAAACCGCCGGGCGGCATTAGCGGCGGGCGTCTGCAGCAGGCTCTCAGCAGCGCCGTCCTCAACTTGTCCGACATCAAACAGGGTGCCGGTCCGGTTGATTCCTTCTACGCCTTCCCGTGCGTCGAACCTCTTTTACGGTTGGACGGCAACCAGAACTTCCAACCCTGGCTGGCGGAAAGCTTCGTCATAGCCGAGGACTTTTCGTCCATCACCCTATACCTGCGTCAGGGGATAAAGTTCCATGACGGCACCGACTTCAACGCCGACGCGGTAGTATATGCCGTCGAATCGGCACTGGTCAACCCTCAATACACCATCGGCAAGGCGTTCGAAACACCGGAAGTAATCAATCCCTACACCGTCAAACTAAACTTCATTAACGGCGAATGGAACTGGGATTCGGCTAAGGGCCTGGGATACTGGTGGGGCCTGCTGATGTACTCACCGACAGCCGCAGCGACACATGACGCAGACTGGCTGAAAACTCACGTCGTCGGCACCGGGCCTTTCATCATGACGGAATACCAGCTTAACCAGAAAGTAATCTATGACAAGAACCCCGACTACTGGAGAGGGGAGCCTTACCTCGACGGCATGGATATCAACATCATTCCCTCCACCACCACCCAGCTGCTGGCATACAAAGCCGGCGAGATAGACATCCTGGGCGCGCAGCTGAAGGACGTCCAGCGTCTTCAGGACGAAGGCTTCGGCATGACCCTGTCAGAGGATGCGGTCACTAACTTCTGCCTGGTACCTGACAGCAATAACCCGGATTCCCCGCTGTCCAACGTCCTGGTCCGGCAGGCGGTACAATACGCCATCAACCAGGAAGCTCTCATCGAAGGGCTTACCTACGGCCTCGGGAATCCTTCCCAGCAGCTATTCCCCTTTGAGCCATATAAGAACCCGGACGTGGTCGGCTACCCGTATGATCCGACAGAAGCCATGCGGCTTCTGGACCTGGCCGGTTACGGGGATGGTCTCACCATCACTCTCACCTATAACGAAGGGACTAACCCGGATCTCCCGCCCGCGCTGAAGGAAATGTTCGCGGAGGCCGGCATAACCCTGGAACTAAACAAAGTCAGCTACCTCCAGTCAGCGGCGATGATATTCACCTCCGGCTGGGACGGGTTCTTGCTCTCCTACACCTTCCCGGGCAGAACGGTGGACCCTGGATTCTCCGCCGGCATGTATATTACCCAGGGGGGCTGGGTAAGCTTGGCCAAACCTGCTGATATCGCGGATAAAATCAACCTGGCGGCTACAGAACCCGACCTGACCGCGAGAGCGGGGATGTACCGGGAAATATCCAAAGATTTGACCGATGTATGTGAGTGGCAATTCCTGTACTGGAACGGTGCCTACACTTCCATCTCTCCTTTCCTCAAGGGATACACCAACGGTCTATACAAGGAATTCTTCTCGTACACCTTCGCCTACTTTGACGAATAAGGCATAAAGAATAAGCGCCGCGCGTATAAACGGCGGGTAACAAAATACGGGTCGCGATTAACATCGCGACCCGTATTATTTTGTCTTCAAGAATTTGTCAACGGGACGATAGTTGCTGACCTCACCCCTTAATCCCCTCTCCAGCCAGTTGCATCAACCAGACCATATTCTATCTGGCTGAAGAGGGGAGTTTGTGAGAGAGGGGGTTTCACCCCCTCTCTATTTTTCTCCCCCTCTCAAACACCTCATAATTGCGCCAGTAAATAACACTTTTTGAGAGGGGGACAAGGGGGTGAGTATGGAAGTCACCTCCATCAAACGGAGCAAGCTATGATGCCACTGATTTAATATTATACCCTGATGCAGGCGACATAGTGGCCGTTGCCGACATCACGGAGTTCCGGCCTCTGCTGGCTGCATTCGCCTACCGCCATATGGCAGCGGGGGTGGAAGTGGCAGCCGGGCGGGGGATTGACCGGACTGGGTACTTCGCCTTTCAGGACGATGCGCGTGCGCGTCTTTTCCAGAACGGGGTCGGGTATGGGTATGGCGGAAAGGAGGGCGCGGGTATAGGGGTGGAGGGGGTTATCATAGAGCTCGCCGGATTCCGTGAGCTCCACGATGCGGCCGAGATACATCACGGCGACGCGGTCGGAGATGTGCTGGACGACGGCGAGGTCATGGGCGATGAAGAGATAGGTGAGTCCCATGGTTTCCTGGAGCTCCTCGAGGAGGTTGATAATCTGCGCCTGGATGGAGACATCAAGGGCGGAGATGGGTTCGTCGCAGATAATGAGGGGGGGACGGCAGGCGAGGGCGCGGGCGATGCCGATGCGCTGGCGCTGGCCGCCGCTGAACTCGTGGGGGACGCGGTCCATCATGCCGGGGTCGAGGCCGACGATGCGAAAAAGCTCGACCACTCTTTCTCTTAGTTCTTTACCGGCAGCCATGCTGTGGACCTTAAGGGGGTCGCCGACGATGCTGCCGGCCGACTGCCGCGGGTTAAGAGAGCCGAAGGGGTCCTGGAAGATCACCCCCATATCCCTGCGGAACGGCTTGATTTTATGCTCGGGCATTTTGGAAATATCGGTGCCATTGAAATTGATCGTGCCGGAGGTGGGCTGGTACAGCCGTAAAACGCAGCGGCCGGTGGTGGTCTTGCCGCAGCCGCTCTCCCCCACCAGCCCGAGGGTCTCGCGTTTCTTTATCACGAAGCTGATGTCATCGATGGCCTTGACCTCGGCGACTTTACGCCGCAGCAGACCCCGGGTAATGGGGAAATACATTTTAAGGTTCTTGACTTCCACCATATCGCCGTTTTGTGATGTATTCATTATTTCCCCCGTACGTCAACATAACAGGCTATATAATGCTGGTTGCCTACCTGCCGCAATTCGGGCCACGGTTCCTGCTGACACCGGGCGTTCTGGTACTGGCACCGCGGCAGGAAGGCGCAGGTAGGCGGCATATTGATCAGGTTGGGCGGTATGCCTAAAATAGGCACCAGCTTCTTGACGCCGTGCTTCTCTCCCAGCTTGGGAACGCTGTGTAAAAGACCGATGGTGTAGGGGTGCCGAGGATTGCCGAATATCTCTTCCGAAGGGCCGGACTCGACGATGCGGCCGGCGTACATGACATAAATTCTCTGGGCATAGCGGGCTACCACGCCCAGGTTGTGCGTGACGATGACCAGCGAGGTGTTGATACGTTTGACGAGGTCCATCATCAGCTCCAGGAGCTGGGCCTGAGTGGTGACGTCCACGGCGGTGGTCGGCTCATCGGCGAAGATAATCTCCGGGTTGCAGGCGATGGCCATGGCGATCATCACCCTCTGGCGCATCCCGCCGGAGAACTGGTGAGGGTAATCATCGATGCGGCGTTCGGCATCAGGGACGCCTACCATTTTCAGGAGATCGATAGCCCTTTCGCGGGCGGCCTGTTTGTCCATATCGAGGTGGAGCTCGAGGATCTCGGTTATCTGGCGGGCGATAGTCAATACCGGGTTTAACGAAGTCATGGGCTCCTGGAAGATCATGGTCATCTTGGCGCCGCGGATAGACCTCATCTTGGCGCCGTTGGCCTCGTATTTCAGGATATCCTGGCCCTGGAACAACACTTTGCCATCGACAATCCGCCCCGGGGGTATGGGTATCAGCCGCATGACGGAAAGGATGCTGACCGACTTGCCGCAGCCGCTTTCACCAACGAGCCCGATGATCTCGCCCTGGTTGACCTGGAAAGAAACGCCATCGGCGGCTTTGACCAGACCGTAGTCCGTGCGGAAATAGGTTTTCAGGTTCTGTACATCCAATATTACTGACATAGTACCGTCCTCTGCTATTTTAACGTGGATATTTCTACAACACGCCCCTTAACCGCGGGTCGATGGCGTCCCGGATACCATCTCCCATCATGTTGAGGCCGAATACCAGCAACATAATAGCCACCCCCGGCGCCAGTGAAAGCAGGGGATTGTCTAACAGGTAGGGGTAGCCGTCGTTGACCATGCTGCCCCAGGCGGGGGTGGGTGCCTGAACGCCGATACCAAGGAAACTCAGGCCGGCTTCGCCGAGGACGACGCCGCCGATGCCCATAGTGATGCCCACCATGATAGGAGGGAAGGCATTGGGGAAAATCTGTGTCAGCATGATGCGCCAGTTGCTCATGCCGATGGCGCGCCCCGCCATGACGTAGTCATTTTGCTTGACGCTCAGGGCCAGACCGCACATCATACGACACATAGGAGCGATGCCGCCGAAACCGAGGGCAAAGATGACTACCGGGATGCCGCCACCCACGAGGCCGGCGATGAGCAGGGCGAGGACAATGCCGGGCAGGGCCATCAGGGCATCGGTGATCCTCATAATGAGGGCGAAGACCCAGCCGCCGAAGTGAGCCGCCGTCAATCCCATAAGCATGCCGATGATGGCGGCGGCAAAGACCGCCGCGAAACCTATTTCCAGAGAGGTCTGAGTACCGAAAATGATGCGGCTCAATATATCCCTGCCGAGCGCGTCGGTGCCGAGCCAATGTTGTGCCGAAGGCTGTTTAAGGACGGCGTATAAATCGTTATCGACGGGGTCGTAGGGAGCCAGCAGCGGCGCAAAAATGGCGACAATGAATATGAGGACAACGATAACAAAACCTATAAGGTAGAGCTTGCGGCTGAAATAAACTCTGGCGATCCGACGCCATTCGCTATGATGCGGCGGCACGGCCATGATTCCCGCGGCGTCAATGGCCGGCGCAACCGGTTCAGGTTTGTCTGCCATTCTTGTCCTCCTCAGGCTAATCTGATCCTGGGATCGAGCCAGCCCCAGGCAATATCGACGATTAAGTTAGAAACGATAATGATACCGCCGAAAATAAGGACGCCGGCCTGAACGACCTGGTAGTCATAATCGAAAATGCCACTCATCATCAGTAAGCCCATGCCCGGAATAGCAAATACGGTCTCGATGAATACCTGGCCGCCGAGAATCCCGGCTATAGCACCGCCGAGGGCGGTGACCACCGGTATCATGGCATTCTTGACCTGATGCCGGACCAGAATAACCCGCTCGCGTAATCCTTTAGCCCAGGCAGTACGGACATAGTCCGTCCTCATCACCTCGAGCATGCAGGAACGGACCAACCGGGCCAAACCGGCAACACTCCCCACTCCTACCGCCAGAATTGGCATGATGAGATGCCGGCAACTATCCGGGAAATCCTCCCACGGAGCTACCCATCCGAAGGCTGGCAACCAGTGCATTTTGACGGAAAAAAAGTAGATGAACAGAATTCCCAGCCAGAAAGTAGGGACGGTCATCCCTATGTTGGCCAACGTGGTAAGGGTATTGTCCATCCACGAGCCGCGTCTGATAGCGCAAATAATGCCTACGGTAATACCCCCGATAACGCCGATAACAAAGATTATAATGCCGATATAAGCCGTGCGCGGCATGGCATCGGCAATAAGCCCGGAAATAGGTTGTCGCGCACTGATAGACTCGCCGAGGTCACCCCGGAAAATATGGGTTAACCAGTCCCAGTACTGGACAGGCAAACTCTTGTCCAATCCATATTGATGGCGTAAAGCGTCAAGTTGTTCTATCCCCATAGACGACTGGCCCGTGGGCATAAAATTGCCCAGGTAAATCATCAACGGGTCGCCGGGCAGGAGGT
>JBFYTX010000211.1:0-4969 GCA_041300345.1 Dehalococcoidales bacterium
GATGCCAAGATAATGGGACTGATGACGCTCCATAACGTCAGGGCGGTACCGCGCGACCGGTGGATGACGGAGACGGTAAAAGAGGCGATGACGCCGTTCGACAAGCTCAAATGGGTAGGACCAGACGAGGAGCTTACGTCGCTGATGCGCCTCTTACAGGAGAACGATATCAACCAGGTGCCGGTCGTCCAGGACAACCAGGTAGTTGGCATGGTAACGAGAGAAAACCTGCTCAACTTCGTCAATGTGCGAAGCGGGCTGGGTATATAAACCGGGACTAAATATAAAGGAGTCATGATGTACAAAAAAGTGCTCGTTCCCCTGGATACCTCGGAGCTGTCCGAGATCGCCCTGCCCTACGCCGAAGAGCTGGCGGCGAAACTCGGCTCGGAGCTGGTTTTGTTACACGTGGGGACGCTGGCCGACGGGCCGGACACGGCCGATCACAATATATATCTCGACAAAATTGCCGCTGCGACCGAGGCGAAAATCAAAAAGTCGCTCTCCCTGCCGCCGGGGTCAACGGTGAAGGTAAAGTCGGCGCTGCTGGGGTCGCCAGCCATAATCACCAATCCTCCCGAGGAAATAATCGACTACGCCGAAAACGAGAAAGTCAGCCTGATCGTCATGGCGACGCACGGACGGACGGGCATCAGCCGGTGGGCGCTGGGCAGCACGGCCAACAAGGTCGCCAGGGCGGCCAAATGCTCCCTATTGCTAATCAGGTGCGGCGCTCATCCGACAGGCAAAGCCCGCTTCGATAAAATTCTAGTAACGCTGGACGGCTCAAAGCCCAGCGAGGCGGTGCTCCCATATATCGAAGCCCTGGCCTCAAAGCTGAAGAGCCGGGTCACGCTCCTCAACGTCGTCGAGCTGCTTTACCACGTTTACCCCTACTCCGAGGGGCTGGGATATTACGGCGCGGCCGGGGTGGTCCGGATGGCCTACACCGATGAAGAAATGAAGCCGGCCAAAGAGGTAGCGGAAAAATACATCAAGGAAGTCAACGACAAGCTGGCCTCCAAGGGCGTGAAGACGACTTACGAGATAAGGATAGGCTCGCCCGCAGAAGAAATCATCAAGTTAGAAGAAGAGATGAAGCCGGACATAGTAGCGATGTCAACACACGGGCATTCGGGGTTCGGGCGGTTCGACCACGGCAGCATCGCCGACAAGGTGCTGCACGCCGGAAAGACGCCGCTGCTGCTGGTCAGGCCGCACAAACCTTAGCCCGGGACTGCCGTGCCGGCAGCGATTGGATTTCCGATAACGGGTAGCCTTTTCAGAGGAGACCTGCTAGACTGTGTTTTATGGAAAAGAGAACGCAGGACCACGGCATCCTGATGCGGGGGTTCGAAACCGTCACCGCCTTCCTGCTGAGATTCTCGCTGGCGAAAAAACTCGAAGACAAAAATCCGGACCGGCTGGACATCTACACCATTTCGTGGGTTGTCTGCGAGATAGTCCTGATAGTTGTCCTGGTTTTCAGCACCCTGAACAGCCCGGTGAAGATAGTGCTGAGCGTGCTACTCGTTTACCATCTCTTTGAAATCGGGGTAACTTCATTCAATTCGGTAATTATCATGCCGCTGGAACGCAAGCGCCACCGATCAGTCCCCCGCTTATTCAGCATCGTCCTGGTGAACTATATAGAGGTGATACTCACCTTCACCGTCGTTTTCAAGTTCCTGCTGGAAGCCGATTCGGTAATGAGGAACCTACAGAACAGCGTCTACCTGGCTGCCCTCAATGCCCCTGTTTTCAGCCACGAAAACAACGTTATCATAGCCGCCAGCATTTTCGAGGTGCTTTTCGGCATCCTTTTCATCGCCGGTCTGATAGGCGTGTTAACCAATTACCTAGGCAGCAAAGAATAACCCTTCGAAATTAAGAATCCATTGGGGAGGTTCAGTTATGCCGCGTCTAAATCACATCGTGGTCATCGGCGGGACGGCCTGCGGCCCCAAAGCAGCGGCGCGGGCAAGGCGCTGCGACCCCTCGGCTAAGATAACCATCATCGAACAGAGGGAAAATCTTTCCACGGCCACCTGCGGCCTGCCGTATTACGTGGGCAACGTGATCAAAAAGGAAAGCGCGCTGGTGGCCCGCCAGGCGGACTATTTCCGCGAGGTCATGGACATGGAGGTCATGACCGGCACGCGCGCCGTAAAGATAGACCGTAAGGCCCATAGCGTGGAAATCATCGATCAAAAGAACGGCCTCAACTCGACGGTAGAATATGACAAGCTGGTCATCGCCACCGGGGCCGTCCCCACGGTGCCGAACTGGCAGGGCAAAGACCTCAAGGGCATCTTTACGCTTTCCAGCATACCGGACGCCAACGCCATACGGGACTATCTTTCCAGACTCGATAGAAGAGAGGTGATCATCGTCGGGGCGGGGCTGATCGGGCTGGAGATGGCCGAGGCTTTTAGCGACCGCGGGCTGAAGGTCACCGTCATCGAAGCCCTGGGCTGGCCGCTGCCGGCACTGCTCGACGAGGAAATCGCAGCGCAAGTGGAAAAGCATCTGCGGTCGAAAGGCATAACCATACAATGCGGGCAGCGCGTCACGGGATTTACCGGCGACAACGGCGGCTGCGTGAGCAGGGTCGCGATGGGCGATACCCAGCTTGAAGCCGGTATGGTACTGCTGTCGCTCGGCGTCCGCCCTAACGCCAGCCTGGCAAAAGACGCCGGACTGACCATCGGCGCGACCGGCGGCATCGCCGTTAGCGAGCGACTCCAGACAAGCGACCCGGATATCTATGCCGGCGGCGACTGCGTCGAGGTCGAGAACATCATTACCGGGAAAAAGACATTCGTGCCGCTGGGCTCGACCGCCAACAAGCACGGGCGTATCATAGGAACAAACGTAACCGGCGGCAGCGAGACCTTCCCGGGCATCGTCGGTACAGCCGTGGCCAAGGTCTTCGACTACAACGTAGCCAGAACTGGCCTGAACGAAGCCCAGGCACAGGAAGCCGGTTATGATACCGTCATGTCTCTCGTTCCGAGCGATGAACACGCAACTTACTACCCGGGCGCCCGCGAGATAATGGTCAAGCTCATCGTGAATAAAGCCGACGGCCGGCTGCTGGGCGGGCAGGCGGTGGGGACAGGCGAAACCGCCAAGCGCATTGACGTGCTGGCGACGGCGATAACCTACGGCGGGAAAGTCGACGACCTGGCGAACCTGGACCTTGCTTACGCCCCTCCCTACAATAGCGCCCTCGACCCGCTGCACAACGCCGCCAACGTCATCCGCAACAAGCTGGCGGGACAGGCGAGGTCGCTGTCGCCGCTGGAGGTAAAGAAAAAGCTGGACAGCGGGGAGCGCTTCGTCCTGCTGGACGTCCGCTCGCCGCAGGAATGGAAGGCCGAGCGCATCGAGGCCGGACAGTCCAAGCTGATACCGCTCCCCGAGCTGCGCCTTCGACTCGACGAGCTTTCTCCCGACGAGGAGATAGTGGTACTATGCCGGACAAGCATTCGCGCCTACCAGGCGCAGCGCATACTGGACGGGGCCGGCTACAACGACGTAAAATTCCTGGACGGCAGCCTGGCCGCCTGGCCGTACAAAATAACGCCATAAACTTGATAACGGAGGGCCAAATGAAGATAGGTTTCATCGGCATCGGGCAGATGGGGAGACACATGTCCCGCCGCATCCTCGAGGCCGGATACGAATTGACCGTCAATGACATTAATAAAGAAGCCGCCGCTCCCCTGCTAGCGAAAGGGGCGGAATGGGCGGACAGTCCGGCGGCGGTGGCTAAAGCCTGCCGGCTGGTTATTTCTTCCCTGCCGAAGCCGCAGGACGTGGAGGCGGTCGTTTACGGGAAGGGCGGCCTGATTGAGGGGTGGCGTGAAGGGGACATCTACATCGATATGAGCACCAACTCCCCTTCGCTCATGCGGCGCATTGCCGCGGACGCCAAAACCAGGGGGGTAAGCGTGCTGGACGCCCCGGTGAGCGGGGGCGTTAAAGGCGCCGACGCGGGGACGCTGGCGATCATGGTCGGGGGAGAAGCGGCCGCCCTGGAGAAAGCCAGGAAAGTCCTGGAGGCGATGGGGGCAAAGATATTCGCCGTAGGCGGCGCGGGCAACGGCAACGTGGTCAAGCTCATTAACAACCTTATCTCGCTGATATGTAACTCGGCTTCCGCCGAAGGGTTCGCGGTGGGAGTGAAGGCAGGGATCGACCCGGCGATGCTGCTGGAGATAATCAAAGCAAGCACGGGCGACAACTGGTGCACCCGGCAGTATCCCAACACCGTTTTCAAAGGCAACTTCGAGCCCGGGTTCAAGGTCAGCCTGGCGTATAAAGACATCAACCTGGCGCTGGAGCTGGGAAGGGAGAACGGGGTGCCGCTACCGGTGGGAGAAGCAGTCAAGAAAGACCTGGAAAATACCATCGCGGCTGGCTACCAGGACAAAGGGATAGACGCGGTAATCATGACGCGGGAAAACGCTACCGGTGTGCAAGTGCGGGCGAAGTAAGAAAGAGCGATAACCGGGTATTCGTTTTTCGTTTTTTTATTTTTCGGTTTGTAGCTAATTTGCGAAAATTCGTAGCTGATATTCGTTTCTGTCTTTATGTTAAATTAGCTTCAGTGTTCGGGCATTCGTTTCTAACATTATGACAAGTGATCTGCCTTATTCAGATGTTAAGATACGCCGATATTTAAGTATATATCCGCAGGGCATAAGAGGGAAGGGGGAAATGTCGTATATTGACCTCATTCGAGCCCGCGCCATGATGACCAAAGACAGTGGTATTATTGAGCGGTAGTGATAAGTATGAACGGCGAGGTGGGGGGGTGTATAATGACAACGAAACGCCGCCAAAGAAAAATCTTAAAATACGGGGGAACAAAATGATCGTCGTTAATGCTGAAAACGTGGGCGCAGTCGAGACCAAAGACGAAATCGTGGGCAAAGGGCCGGTTCACCGGAAAGCGCTTATC
>JBFYTX010000219.1:0-7507 GCA_041300345.1 Dehalococcoidales bacterium
CGGCCTTGATTTCGTCAGAGGTCATGGCGGAGAGATGGGAAAAGTCAAAGCGGAGGCGGTCCGGGGCAACCAGCGAGCCGCGCTGTTGGATATGGCTGCCGAGGACCTCCCTCAAGGCGGCCTGGAGGAGATGGGTGGCGGTATGGATGAGGGCGATATCACGGCGGCGTTCGACGTCAACGAGGGCCTCGACCGTGTCGCCGACTTTTAAAGAGCCCGAGGCGAGCCGGCCCTGGTGGATGATAACGTCCGGCCGGAGGTGAACGGCGCCGGTGACGGAGAACTTGCCCGCAGGGTTAACGATCTCGCCGGTATCGCCGACCTGACCACCCATCTCGGCGTAAAAGGGGGTGGCATCCAGGATAATACCGGCCGGCTGCCCTGCCCTAACGGTATTGGCTTCTTTACCGTCGACCAGGAGTTTAAGTATAGAGGATTTCTGTTCCAGACAGGTATAGCCGACGAACCCGGTAGAGGGGACATCAATACGGGCAGCACCAGCGCCAGCGGAGATATCGAACTTATGAGCGGAGCGCGCGCGGTCACGCTGTTTCTCCATCTCGATTTCAAAGCCGGGCATATCGACGGAAACGCCCTGTTTGGAGACAATTTCCCGGGTCAGTTCGACGGGGAAACCGTAGGTATCATAAAGCTTGAAGGCATCCGCGCCGGAGATGACTTTAGATTTCTTGATGGCCGTCAGCGACAGCATATCGTCGATGATCTGAAGGCCAGCAGTCAGGGTCTCCTCGAAACGGGACTCCTCCATCTCAATGACCTTTTTGATGAAGTCATGACGCTGGTTGAGCTCTGGATAGACATGGCCCATTTTCTTAATCGCGGCTTCGGCAACGGTCGAGAGGAAAGGCTTATCGAGGCCGAGGCGGCGGCCGAACAAAGCCCCGCGGCGGAGGAGTCGGCGCAGGACGTAACCGCGCCCATCGTTATCGGGGAGGACGCCGTCGGCGATAAGGAAAGCCAGGGCGCGGGAATGGTCGGCCACGACGCGCATGGCGATATCATCTTCGGCAACTTCACCGTATATCTTACCGGTCATTTCAGAGATGCTGTCCAGCAGCGGGGTAAAAAGGTCGGTGTCATAGACCGATTTCTTACCTTGTATTATAGCCAGGACTCTCTCCAGGCCCATGCCGGTATCGATGTTGGGATGGGGCAAAGGCGTGCGGTTGCCCTTTTCGTCCTGGTTATACTGAGGAAAGACCAGGTTCCAGACCTCCGTAAAGCGGCCGCACTTGCAGTTGGGCTGGCAACCAGGCTTACCACAGCCCTTATCGGCGCCAAGGTCGTAGTGGATTTCACTGTCGGGCCCGCAGGGGCCGGAGCTGCCGGCGGGACCCCAGAAATTGTCCTCCTCGCCAAAGCGCACGATTCTCCCCGCGGGGATGCCGATCCCCCGCCAGATATCGAATGCCTCGTCGTCGTCAACGAAGATGGTTATCCAGAGCTTTTCCGGCGGGAGCTTAAGCCTTTCGGTAACGAACTCCCAGGCCCAGGCGATGGTCTCTTTTTTAAAATAGTCGCCGACGCTAAAGTTGCCCAGCATCTCGAAGAAGGTCAGGTGGGTAGCATCGCCAACCTCTTCGATATCCGATGTGCGGAAGCACTTCTGGCAGGAAACCAGGCGGCGTGAGGGCGGCACCTGCTCGCCCAGGTAATAGGGCTTGACCTGCACCATGCCGGCGTTGGTCAACAGTAAGGTGGGATCGCCGATGGGGATAAGGGAGGAGGAGGAGATAACCTTGTGGCCTTTCTCCTCGAAATATTTTAGATATAAAGAACGCAGATCGTCACTTTTCACAAGAGAACTCCAGAAAACTAATTACCCATGATTTTAAGTGTAACACGAGCATACTGTCAATGATGGAGAGAGGGATAGATCAGGCAAAGCGATAGACTCACAACAAACCAATACTACAAATACTACCAATACTATAAATACTACCAATACTACAAATATTACAACTTCGGGGCGAGCTTTTTGAGGTATTCTTTAAGCTCGGGGCCGATGTCGTCACGCTTCAGGGCGAAAGCGATGTTGGCCTTGAGCCAGCCGAGGGGCACGCCGGTATCGTGGCGGACGCCGTCGAACTCATAAGCATAAAGCTCCTGCCGTTTAAGCAATAGGCGGAGGGCATCGGTCACCTGGATCTCGCCGCCAACGCCGGGCGGGGTAACTTTAAGGACGTCGAATATCTGCGGCGGCAGCACATACCGCCCCACGATGCCGAGCCGGGAAGGAGCTGCGACAGGGCCGGGCTTCTCCACGAGGTCGAGCACGCGGTAAAGTCTGTCCGAGACTTTTTCCGCCTTGATAATACCGTAGCGCCGGGTATCCTCATCGCTGACCCGCTCCACGGCCAGGACGCCCGCGCCGCGTGTCTCAAAGACGTCGATCATACTCTTGAGCACGGGAACCGGGCTATCGATAATATCGTCGGGGAGGATAACGGCAAAAGGCTCACTGCCGACGAGCTCCCGGGCGGTGGAGATAGCGTGGCCGAGGCCCAGCTGTTCTTCCTGGCGGACGTAAGAAATCGCGACCAGACTCGAGACCTCCTCCATTTTTTTCAGCAGATCGTCCTGACCCTTCCGCCGCAGGAAACGCTCGAGCCGGCTATGGCGGGCGAAATAGTCTTTGATGGCGCCCTTACCGGAGGAGATCACCATGACCACCTCCATGATGCCGGACTGTACTGCCTCCTCGACGGCGTACTGTATCAGCGGCCGGTCCAGGAGCGGTAGCATTTCCTTGGGCAGGGAGCGTGTGATAGGAAGAAACCGCGTGCCCCAGCCCGCGGCCGTGATCACCACTTTACGAACTTTCATTCTTTCTTCCTCCTGGCAAACCGGTCGCGAACGAAAGCGGCCGCGCCGTAGACTCCCGCCTGGTTGCCGAGCGCCGCGGTGACGATGCGCACTAAACCGGAGGACACCGAAAACGCCCGCTCCGCCACCATCTGCCGCCCCGGCGCAATCAGCATATCGCCCAGGGCAGCCATGCCACCGCCGATAACGACGAGCTCAGGATTAAAGATATTGACCACGTTGACCATGCCGACGCCAAGGAAATAAGCCGCCCGGGCAATGACATCACCTGCCAGCGGGTCGCCGCCCCGGGCGGCCTCGCCGACCTGCACCGCGGTCACGCTATCGAAATCGCCTTTCACCATGTCCCGCAGGACGGATTTTTCCCCGCGGCGCAAACGGGCGATGGCATCCCGCTCCACGGCGCGGGCGGAAGCGAACAGCTCCAGGCAGCCGGTATTACCGCAGCCGCATAGCGGACCGTCCGCGGCGACAGTCATGTGGCCGAACTCGCCGGCGGCACCGACGGCACCCGGATAAAGCTCGCCGCCGATGATAATGCCGCCGCCGATACCGGTGCCGATAGTGAACAGGACCAGATTTTTAACTCCCCTGCCAGCCCCGCAGCGGTGCTCACCGAGGGCGGCGGCGCTGGCGTCGTTAAGGAGAAAAACCGGGACGCCAAATTTTTTCTGGACGATATCGGCCAGCGGCACGTCCACCCACCCCGGCAGATTGGGGGAAGGGGTCACCACCATGCCTCGGGGGGTATCGATGCCGCCGGCGCAGGCGAGGCCGATGCCGGCGAGCCGGGAAGCAGTAACGTTGTTATCAAGCAAAAGCGCGGAGATAGCCGCGCAGAGGCGGTCGATGACGGCCGGTACTCCTTCACGGGGCAGGGTGAGGCGGCTAACGCCGGCCAGCATTTTACCGTCCGGGGGAAAAAGGGCGGCTAAAATCTTGGTGCCGCCGATGTCCACGGCGACAACCATTTCAGTCCGTTTGGCCATTATTCTTTCCTCAAGCTATTGCGCCAGGAAATCCAGCACGAGCTGATTGAATTTATCGGGGCACTCCAGCACGGGCATGTGACCGCAATTATCGAAAAGCTCAAGGCGGGCGCCGGGGATCTTTTCCAGAGCTATCCGCGCGTGGGCGACGGGAATAATGCGGTCGTCGTTGCCCCACACGATCAGAACCGGCATCTTCAGTCCTTTTAACCCCGGTAACAATTGCCGGGTCAACTTATCCTTTTGTCCGAAAATATTGACCCCGGCGCGCGTCGTGGCAAGGAAAGTTTTTTTGGCGCCGGGGCTACTGATATAACGATAGCCCAGGTCCTTCATTTCCGGCGTCACTTTAGAGGGGTCGTGGAGGAGCTTCTCCCAGAGCTTTTCACTGCTTTTCCGGGAGGGGCGGAGAAACAGCTCGCCGACGAGGGGAAGGGAGCAGAACTTGAAATCCGGGATAACGTCACGGCCCAGGCCGGCGCTGTCCACCAGCACCAGCCGCTCGACCTTTTCAGGGTATTCCAGAGCGAACTGAAGCACCAGGCCGCCGCCAAGAGAATTCCCGATCAAGCTAGCCTTTTCTATCTTAAGCGTTTCCATGAAGTCGGCAATAAAGCGCACCAGGACCATCAAATCGCGAACCAGGGGCTTGTCCGACCGCCCGAAACCGGGTAAGTCCATAACGTAGACACGGTGGGATAGAGAAAGAGGACCGATATTATGGAGCCAGTTCTCGATATAGCCGCCCAGACCGTGAACCAGAACGACGGCGGAACCTTTATCCCCGGCCTGCCAGTAACGGGTATTGATATTGCCTACTTTGATATATTTGTCCTGAAGTAACTGCGTCGGCATTTTCCCCCTTTATGTCAAGCTACTTGAGCGCTCCTCTGTCCCGAAGCGGCGACCAGGATGTCCAGGGCGACCTCACCATCGAGCCGGCCGGTCTTGATAGCAACGTCGGTCTCAAGGAGGCGGTGATAAAGCTCGCGGAGCCGCGCCAGGGAATACCTCTCCGACTGCTCCCAGGCCTTGCGCACCAGAAAATCAGAATTCAGGCCGAGCCTGGTCTGAATCTCGTTACGGGACAGGCCGCGGGCGCGCATTTCCCTGACCAGGAGAATAATCCTCGCCTGCCGGGCGATCATGGTAAGGAGGTAGACCGGCTCGGCGCCCGCCCGTAAAAGCTGCTGCAAGGTCTCCTGGGCCAGGCTGCCGCGGAACTCGAGGACGGCATCCACCAGGGTAAAAACGCTCTCCTCGCGGGCGTAGCTCACCACCGCCTTAACGTCAGTTTCCTCGATACGACGGCCGGCGGTATAGAGGACCAGCTTATCAACCTCGTTGGCCATAGCCCAGAGGTCGCTGCCGACAAACCTGACCAAGGCGGCCAGGGCCGGCGGGGAGATAGAGCCGCCGGCGTCCTTAACGCGGCGCTCGACCCAGCGGTCCAGCTGGGGCTGTTTCAGCAAGGGGAAAGTATCAATTTTAGTTAAGACGGCGAGCTCGCGCAGGAGCGGGTTGGAGGGCTTGACGTCGCCGCCGATAACGACCAGCGCGGTGAACGGCGGCACGGATTTAGCGATATCGACGAATTTCCTGGTCTCTTCGGCGCGGTCAACGCGGCGCGGCACTTTCCGGCGGGTGTTCTTCGGGAACTCAAAACGCTCGGGCAGGCCTTCGACGACGACGAGACGCCTGTCCGCCAGGAAAGGGATAGTCTCACAGGCGTTACGGAGCTGCTCGGGCGAGACCGTGCGCCCATCCAGCACCGTGGTGTTGGGCAGCAGCGAGGCGGGGTCGCCGCTCATCTTCTTAATGTCCTCGAGGGCTTGGCGCAGGGAGAAATCGTCCGGGCCGATAAGCACGCGCAGCATTAACGTTCCTCCGGAAGGATTTTTCTTATTGTACCACACCGGCGACACTCCCTCACTCTAACTCTCTCCGGTTCCGTTTGCTTATAGTTGATGTACTTATCCCTTTGAAACTCACCCCCCTGTAGCTCACCCCCTTTAATTCCCCCTCTCAAACCGTATTATTATGTATTCTCGAAATATTTCTTGTTTGAAAGGGGGAGACAATTTGAGAGGGGGCAGGGCCCCCTCTCACTGTTACACCCCTCTCCAGCCGAGAAGATTTTTAGATTAATTAATACAACAGGCTGGAGAGGGGCAGGGGTGAGGTTTCTACTTAACAACCAAACGTAAACAATACCCTCTCTGCCGCAAGGGGAGAGAGCACATGATCTAATTACAGACGCGAAAGAGTAATAATAAGCCGCAGGTTAAGGTTGACAAAACAGCGCCTATTAGGGAATAATCGCACGAGAGCCACAACGTTTAGCTGAGAGGTGACAACGATGCCGGAAGAACGCGGGGACGCGAAAACGGGCGACGAACTTAAAAAGCTGGCCAGCATCGCCACGGACATGCAGCTTGTCAACAAGATGCGGATACAGGCCATCAACCAATTGGGCTTGCTGGGGTCTCACGAGTCGCTGCTGGTACTGCTGAACCTGGCCGCCAACGACAAACTCAACAGCGACGAAAGGGACCTGGCGCTCAGGAAGGCCAGAGAGATCGTAAAGAAGGGGAGATAGAGGGAGGGAGGAATACTACAAATACTACCAATACTATAAATATTACAAATAGACCCCACTTCCCCCCTGAAATTATGAGCATTAATATAGGTATAATCGGCCCGGCCCAGAGCGGCAAGACGACCGTTTTCAACGCCCTGACGGGAGGCAAAGCGGACACGGTCCTCCACCGCACCGAAGCGCTGGCCCCGAACATCGGGATGGCGCACGTGCCGGAACCACGCCTGAAATTACTCGACGGCATTTTCCACCCGGCCAGGACCGTATATTCCGAGGTCAAGTATATCGACATCGGCGCTTCGGTGAAGACGCTGGCCAGGGATAAAGGGCTGGGCGGGCAACTGCTGAACCAGCTAAGCGCGGTAGACACCCTGATCTGCGTCGTCCGCGCCTTTAAAGACGAGAGCATCCCCCACCCCAACGGCAGCATCGATATTAAAAGAGACATCGAGGCCCTGAACCTGGAACTGATCTTTTCCGACCTGGCGATCATGGAGCGACGGCTGGAAAGGCTGGAAGGCTCGCTTAAAGCCGCCAAGCCCGGCGAGCGTGCGCCCTTCATCCAGGAAAAAGAAATACTCCTCAAGATGAAGGAGGAGATGGAAAAAGACCGGCCCATCCGGACGCTGCCGGCAGACCCCTCCGCCGCCCGGTTCATCAATAACTACCAGTTCCTCACCGCCAAACCCCTGCTCATCGTCGTCAATATCGACGAGGCGCAGTTGGCCCAGGCGGCAGCCATGGAAGAGGAAATGAACCGGCAGTTCGGCATCGCCGGCTGCCGCGTGGTGGCGGTCTGCGGCAAACTGGAAATGGAGCTGGCGCAACTGGACGAAAACGCCGCCAGGGAGTTCCGCAAAGACTATGGTCTGACCGAATCCGGGCTGGAGCATGTGGTCCGCGCCTCTTACGAGCTATCCAACCTGATCACTTTCTTCACGGTCGGCCCGGACGAAGACCGCGCCTGGCCGATCAAAATGAACACCACCGCGGTGAAAGCCGCCGGGAAAATCCACACGGACTTCGAGAAGGGTTTCATCAGAGCGGAGACAATCAACATCAATGAACTGGT